>NZ_JAWLIQ010000034.1:0-34104 GCF_033485175.1 Sporosarcina sp. YIM B06819
ACTTAGAAACGTTTTGCTCGAATGCGTTAAGCACTCTCGCTATATTTCATTGACGTTTTGCTGTTCAGTTTTCAAGGTTCATGTTGATATTGTTTGTTGCTGTTATTTCGTAAGCAACTTTTATATCATATCAAGTTACGCTTCACATGTCAACAACTAATTTCAATATCTTTTTCGTTGTTCACTTTCTACTCAGAAGCACAACACTTTAAACTATAACATTTCAACTCACAAGAGTCAACAGTTATTTTAAATCTTTTCATTCAGGTAATATGGAGCGGATGAAGGGAATCGAACCCTCATCATCAGCTTGGAAGGCTGAGGTTTTACCACTAAACTACATCCGCAAATATGATAATCACCTTAACGCGATTTACGTTCGGTAATCTTAAGGTTAACTCTTTTCAACACTCCGTATTGAAAAAGTTTTAATGGCGCGCCCGGCAGAAGTCGAATCCACAACCTCCTGATCCGTAGTCAGGTGCTCTATCCAATTGAGCTACGAGCGCTCTGTTAATAAAAAGTGGTTTGGTGCGGTAAAGAGGACTTGAACCTCCACGGGGTTAACCCCCACTAGGCCCTCAACCTAGCGCGTCTGCCATTCCGCCACTACCGCATACATTCGGCGATAAGTTATATTATACATCACATATTTAATTTGTCAACAATCTTTTTTAAGAAAATGGTGAGCCATGCAGGATTCGAACCTGCGACCCTCTGATTAAAAGTCAGATGCTCTACCAACTGAGCTAATGGCTCTCTATTGTTATAGAAAGTAGTTAAACTGGGGTAGCTGGATTCGAACCAACGAATGACGGAGTCAAAGTCCGTTGCCTTACCGCTTGGCTATACCCCACCGATACTGTATCCAGCTAATCGATGATGCTACATATCAATTTAAGACTAACTGTTGTCAACACTTCGTGTTGAGTTTAAGGTTAACTCTTTTCAACACTTCGTGTTGAAAAAGTTTTATTGGTGACCCCTACGGGATTCGAACCCGTGTTACCGCCGTGAAAGGGCGGTGTCTTAACCGCTTGACCAAGGGGCCATATAAGTTTATATATCGTATGTAGGTAACAACTCATCTTGTTGATGAAACAATATTTCCTAACCGACTTTTTCTATTATAGACAGTTCATTTCATTCCGTCAACACTTTTTATCATTTTATTTTAAAAAATACTAAGAATGCAGTCAGACCGCGGTTTAAGCGGCCTAACTTTTTTCATTTTAACTCCATAGACTACATCTTCGTTATTGCTCCCGCGCATTTTCCGCATCTATACTTTCGAACATCCATCCTTCTTCTACGCTTGTATTCAAGCTTACATGATATACATTTATACGTATGCCACAACGATGACTGCTGTTTCTTGTCAGAAAGCACTTTGCAAAATCTTGGGGATGCCGTACGCTTTAGAAGCTCTTGAAAATCAACATCACGATGACGATAACCCTTTCCTTCTATATGAAGGTGATAATGACATAGTTCATGTTTGATGACACCCACTAATTCTTCAGTTCCATGCTTCTGGAATACCAACGGGTTAATTTCAATTGAATGATCCGACAGCATGTAACGTCCACCCGTTGTTCGTAACCTACTATTAAAGCGAGCTATATGAAGGAATGGCTTTCCGAATACGTCGAGTGAAATATCTTCAATCAGCTTTCGAAGCACTTCATCCGTCATTGCCCCAACTCCTCTCCATAGGTTAGTTCTTTACTGGCGGTAGCATCGTTAATGAAATTCTGCCTTTTGCTTTATCTACACCATCTACCCATACCGTAACAATATCACCTGACGAAACAACATCTAATGGGTGCTTCACAAAGCCTTTTTTCAATTTCGAAATATGAACCAAACCGTCTTCCTTCACACCAATATCAATAAACGCGCCGAAATCGACCACATTACGAACAGTTCCTTGCATTTCAAGTCCTGCATACAGATCCTTCATATCAAGTACGTCCGCTTTTAATAGAGGCTGCGGGAAATCATCGCGCGGATCTCGATTCGGCCTTTGGAGCGTATCAATTATGTCTTTCAGCGTTACTTCCCCGACACCTAACTTCGCAGCTAAGGCTTGGATATCAAGATTAGCTAATGCTTCGGCCGTCTCTTTCTGACCGAGTGCTTTCTTTCCTAAACCAACCTCTTCTAATATCTGCTCTGCCAATCCGTAACTTTCTGGGTGAATTCCCGTTGAATCAAAAGGATCTGCCGCACCAGGTACTCGAAGGAAGCCGATTGCCTGCTCATAAGTCTTCGCACCAAGACGTGGTACTTTTTTCAATTGATTTCGCTTCGTAAACAAACCATTCTCTTCACGCATTTTCACAATGTTTTCTGCTACAACTTTCGATAATCCTGCAACGTACTGGAGTAATGAAGAAGAAGCTGTATTAACATCTACCCCTACCCTATTCACGGCCGTTTCAACAACAAACGTCAATGATTCCGATAAACGTTTCTTGGCAACATCGTGCTGATATTGCCCAACGCCAACAGAACCCGGATCGATTTTCACTAGTTCAGACAATGGGTCTTGTAAACGCCGAGCGATTGACACCGCACTTCGTTGCTCAACCTGCAAATCAGGGAACTCTTCTCGCGCCTTGGCCGATGCGGAATACACACTCGCGCCCGCTTCATTAACAATCACATAAGAAACTCCCTCTGCTGCTTCTTTAATACATTCAACAATGAATAGTTCCGATTCACGGGAAGCAGTTCCATTACCAATGGCAATGATGGAAACCGGATACTTTTTCAGCAGTTCCAATATGATGCGCTTAGACTTTTCCTTTTCTGGTTTCGGCGGATGAGGATACACTACAGATATTTCAAGCAACTTTCCAGTTTCATCTACAACAGCAAGCTTACAGCCTGAACGGAAAGCCGGGTCAACGCCTAATACCACTTTCCCCTTCAAAGGAGGTTGTAGGAGCAGACTCTTTAAGTTTTCCGAAAACACATGGATCGCTTGTTCTTCCGCTTTTTCGGTCAGCGCCGCCCTGATTTCCCTTTCGATAGAAGGAGCTATTAATCGTTTGAACGCATCTTCAATTGCTTCCTTTACTTGTACAGCCGACGGAAAATGCGCTTTACGAATCAATTCACGTTCCAACCCTCCAATAATTTGTACCGTTGGGAAGGATATACCAACTCGCAACACTCCTTCCTTTTCACCACGGTTCAAAGCAAGTACGCGGTGCGGAACAATTTTTTTGAGTGGCTCTTCGTATTCATAATAATTACCAAATACATTGCGCTCGTCTTCCGCATCTTTTCGTACCGAGGACACAATCAAACCATTAGCCCATGTCAATTTCCGGATATTCTCTCGAATTGCAGCATCATCTGCAAATCGTTCAGCGACAATATCACGCGCACCCGCGAGTGCCTCTTCAACCGTATTCACATCCACTTCTTCATTAATGTAAGGCATGGCCATTTCTTCAGGCGCACCGGTCGAGAATTCCAACAACTGATTTGCAAGCGGTTCAAGGCCACTTTCAATCGCAATCATGGCACGCGTTCGTCTTTTTTGTTTGAATGGCCTATACAAATCTTCAATACGTTGTAGAACAGTAGCACTTTCAATCGATTTTCTTAAATCGTCATCGAGTTTGCCTTGTTCATCAATCAGCCGAATCACTTCTTCTTTCCGCTGTTCGAGTCCCTTTACATAAGCATAGGCGTCTTCAATCGCTTTTATCTGAACTTCGTCTAATGAACCCGTTTCCTCTTTTCGATACCTAGCAATGAACGGAACCGTATTTCCTTGGTCTAGTAAAGCAATTACTTTCTCAGTTTGCCGGATACTAACAGCTGCTTTGTCAGCAGTCGCTTCGATAATATGTCCTATCAATAAAACCACCCTTTCTTCACTCCTTGATTTTACCATCAATTACGCCTCAGCGTAATTGTGTCCGGATTTTTTTCGAGCGCGATGCCTACAAGGAAGGATGGAACTGCATCCTTCCTTGATGCCGCAGGACGCGGCGAACTTAGGTTGCCCTCTTAGCTCCCCTTAAAAATCCGTGACATCCGCCGGAGGCTTTTATCTGAATTCAGCAGGGGCTTTCTGCTGAATTCAGATAAAAAGCCTACTCCCCATTCAAAGAAGTAGGCTTCCTACTATAAATGTCGCGTCATCGCCGCTGTCAATGGATTGCAATACGTTTCGATATAATTCATAAGGTCCTGAGCTTTCTTTTAAAGAAGCCTTCGGACTTTTTAATGCGACCCCGTCAGAATGAAGGAAAAATAAATCTCCCTCTTGGTAGTCATATTGCTGCATCTTTAATTTTTGAGGTCTGCCAGATAGATAACCCATTACGGGCAAAGGGTAAATCATCTTCGTCCGATCCCGTAGGATATACAATCGAACATTACCAACGCCGCTATGTTGAATTGTCTTCTGCTTATAATCCACTTTTACAATAGCTACAGCGGCTCCACGCTTTTGCACCATATACTCATTACAACGACTCAACAATTCATCGACTGATTCGTGATGATGTTCGTTTAACACATTCGGAATGATTTGCGCTGATTGACGAGCAATCGGCCCACTCCCCAAACCGTCCGCAATTGCGCAGATGAAATAATCCTCCTCAGTGTGAATGAAGTAAGCATCGCCAGATTCCCGATTTCCGCGCTTCGCCACTTGATAGACGTAAGCCTCAATATGTTCAGTTAATATAGATTCCACTAGGATACACCGCCAGCCGCCAAAATGACTTCCTGTAACTTCTTAATTGCTTTTCGTTGCAATCGTGAGACATGCATTTGAGATATACCAAGTCTTTCTCCCGCTTCTTTTTGGCTTAACTGCTCGATATATGTAAACTGGATAATCTGTTTTTCACGTTCCGACAGTACATTAAGCGCATTCGCAACCAGCATGCGTTGATCTATCTTCTCAAAACCTGTGTCTGTTTCACCGATGATGTCGAACAACGTTACCATCGCTCCATCAGAATCTGTCTCTAGGCTACGATCCATGGACAGTGCTTGATAGCTTCTTCCCATCTCCATCGCTTCAAGGACAAGCTCTTCTTCTGCATCCAAGTATTCCGCAATTTCACAAACTAGCGGAGAGCGCTGCAATTCAATTGTCAATATTTCAACAGCTGTTTTAATTCTTGGCCCAAGTTCTTTTATCCGCCTCGGAACATGAACTGCCCATGTTTTATCACGAAGAAAGCGCTTGATTTCACCGATGATCGTCGGCACCGCAAATGCTTCAAAGCTTCTACCGTATTCCGGATTATAGCGTCGAATCGCCCCAAGAAGACCAAGCATTCCTACTTGGGCAATATCCTCATGATAAGGCTTTCCGCTGGAGTATTTTCGCGCGATGGATTGTACGAGACGCTCATAGTGCAAAACTAGGTTCGTCTGCGCTTCTTGATCTTCGGTTTCTTGAAATTGTTTAATCCATACTAGAACTTGTTCTTTCGTTCCTGATTCATGAGGAGACTGTTCTTTCGACATTATCATCCCCCCGCTCTCCGCCGAGATATTTGGTCATAAAGACCGTCACGCCCTCCTTATGATGGACTTTTACATCATCCATAAGTGTTTCCATCAAATAGAGGCCAAGACCACCCTCCCGAAGAAATTGAACTTCCTCCTCTTCGTTATAGGGTCCTAAAGACTTCTTTGTCTCTTCAAAATTAAAACTTTTCCCATGATCTGCTACCATGATTTCCAATCGATCTTTAAAAAGAGCACAGCCAACAACAACTTCGCCTTCCTCATCGTCCTTATAAGCATGTTGAACGGCATTTGTAATCGCTTCACTTGAGGCAATCTTTAAATCTTCAATTTCATCATACGTAAAACCCAAACGGCTTGCGAGTCCCGAAATCGTAAGACGGGCGACTCCAACATACTGTGCTTTTGCGGGAACCCTGATTTCGATATAGTCATACGCCTGCATCTTCGTCCCCACTCTCCTTCATTGCTACATCCATAACTTCACTTAAACCTGTAATTTCAAATAATCTTTTGAGACGTGGGCTCACACCTGTAATCTTGACATGTCCTCCATTGGCTTTCACAGCCTTATAAAATCCTACAAAAACGCCAAGGCCTGTACTATCCACGTACTCCACTTCTGATAGATCCAGTTCCGCTTGCATTTCTGTTGCTTTTTCTGCGGGAGCAAGGCATTCACGTAACTTAGGAGCTGTAAATGCATCGATTTCTCCAACGATTTTAAAACGTTGAACACTATTTACTTCTAATAATTCCACTTGTAAATCCATATTCTCACCCCGAGTTTGTTCTATTTTAAAAAAGTACACATTAGCTTGATATACCCTGATTTTTGTAACTTCAAACTAATTTATTAAATTTTTTAAAAATCACAATTGTAAAGTCATCCCGAAGACGAAAGTCTTGTAGCCCAGCAACCTTGTTATATATCGTGTCCGCAATCACTTGAGCCGATTTATCTTTCTCTTCTACCAAAATCGACTTAATCACTTGACTATCTATAAACCCAGCATCCGTTCGGACTTCTGTTACGCCATCTGTCATCATCACGATAAGGTCACCCTCTTCGAGCACAACCGATTTCTCTTCATAAGCAACTTCCGCATTAATCCCAAGAAGAAGCCCCTTGGCACCTAGTTCTGTAAATTGCCCCGTCGAGGCCTTATACATGAGGGCAGGCTCATGTCCAGCGGAACCGTAACAAAAACTAGAATCTCTCGCATCATATTTGCCAAAAAACATCGAAATGAACATCGAATTATCTACACTCTTTTCCACAATTCGATTCACAATATCTAGTACATTCTTTGGGCTGGTATTTTCATTACGCAAACTATCCATTCCAAACTTAATCATTGTCATGCAAAGTGCCGCTGGAATTCCCTTCCCCATTACATCAGCGATCGCTACACTCGTTTCGTAACAATTATCATGCAGAAAATAAATATAGTCTCCGTTCATTTTTTTTGCCGGCTCTGTTATAAACCCAATATCAAGTTCCTTTACATCCGGTACTTTCGTTTTCAATAACGTGTCTTGCACTTTGACCGCTACATTAATTTCCATCTGAATGGCTTCCTGCCTCCGGATTAAACTCTGATGCTCCCTGAGAGCAAGCCCATAGTGAATCATCATTTCGATAAGAAAGTCAAACGAATTCACCAACTCATCTGGAATATCCGGAAAGGCTTCAATAAAAGCAATTTTATGAATACTAATAACTTCTTCTGGTGAAATCTCTTGTTCAATAAATCGCCTGCTGAATTGCTGACCCAAATAAAGTGCTTCTTCATTCGGTCTATCGGTATATTGCTCCAGTATTTTTTTATACTGTGCCACAACGTCCTGAGGCATCTATCATCATCCCCTCATCGAAGCCACTTCGTCGCAGTGATTATTGTCCCCACCCCGGGTTCTGTCTCCAATTTGAATTCATCCATAAGTCTCTTCACGCCAGGCATCCCTGCCCCAAGCCCTCCAGATGTTGAATAGCCATCCTCCATCACTTTACGAACATCCAGAATACCAGGACCTTCGTCAGAAGCGATAATTGTGATGCCAGCTAAGCCATTCACAGACAGACTTTCGATTTCAATTCTACCTCTTCCAGCATATAAATAGATATTACGAGCTAATTCGCTAATAGCCGTTGTAATCCGCGCCTGATCGACCGTCCCAAAGCCAGATTTCTTCGCTTCATTCCGGCCAAGCTGTCGGGCAGCAACAATATCCCACTCCGTATATATTTCTACAGAAGACCGGTCATCCATGATCAGACCCCCAATTCTTGATGAAGCTTTTCAAACCCATTTTCAAGATCAAGCGCAGTCAATACATCCTCCAGACGGATTCCAAGCTCAATAAGCGTGATGGCAACCGCTGGCTGAATTCCTGTAATGACAACTTTCGCCCCCATCAATTTTGACATGCTAATTACATCTCCCAATACTTTAGCGATAAAAGAATCTATAAAATCAATTGGTGTCAAGTCAATGACAACACCTCTTGCAGTCGTTTCATGCATTTTCTCCAATAAATCCTCTTGGAACCGAATCGCAGTCTGATCGTCTAGCTCCCATTGAATAGAAACAATTAACGTATCTTTTAGCTTTAAGATCGGGATTCGCATATGCATCATTTATCAACCTCCACCATTTTACGGTTCGTTAGTCTCAAGGCCTCCTGCACCCCACGCCGCAACGTACTTGTCGTTGTAAAATCATTCAGATTAATACCTAATGTAACGATGGTTTGTGCGATTTCCGGTCGTATGCCAACAAGCATACATTTTGCCCCGACTAGCCGTACCGCATCCGCCGCTTGGATAATATGTTGGGCAACCATAGTATCGACGACTGGCACACCAGTAATATCAAGAAGGACAACTTCAGCTCGTTGCTCCACTACTCCCTCTAATAAATTCTCCATAATCAATTTAGCACGTTCCGTATCAATCGTTCCGACCAGCGGCATGACTGAAATCTTATCAAAGACCGGGATCAGTGATGCAGATAGTTCTTGTAATGCAATTCTCTGCAAACTGACTGTTCGTTCCCATTCCATAGAATAAGCTTGAATAATACTTTCACGGAGCGGTGTCATCCAATTCATGAAACTTGTTAAAAAAGGTCGTATATTCCCCTCCCGAATAACCTCCCTTTCTTCCAATAACTCAAAGACAATGCGCGAAAAATTATCAATCGCCTTGTTCACATACTTAATAGACCACCCAAAGCGAACTACTTTTTCAGTGAAATCATTCAACTTTTCCGTGTCGACACAATTATCTTCTGTGATATTCGACGTCATAAGCTCTACAAATTCTTTGCTTGTTTTTTCAATCAGCTGAATGGGCATAGAATGAAAGAAATGTTCGTCTTGTTCTTCTTTCATATTCGCTTGCCAACGTTTAATAATCTCATCCATATATCGATTGATACTCTCCACCATTTGCTTATTCATAATAGTCTCGATAAGCCCCCTTGTAAGATCCATTACACCTCGGCGCAATTCAAAATTTGTGACATTCACCGGTGGCTAACTTAAATTCAGCAGGTGTTAAACTTCTACTGAATCGAGTAAAAAAATACCGTATCTACATTGTAACGAAAAAAGAGATGTAGCACACCCCTTTTTAACTTATAATTATAAATAGTTCGACAGCAAAATACCGAAAATCGAAAAAACACCACAGACATGTATCCTGTGGTGTTTCTCTTATATGTATGCTCAGAATTTGACGAGGCCAAAACTCACTTCGAGTGCTTCATCGACCTGTTCCATCAAAAATTCGTCTAGTTGTGTAATCTTATCTGTAAGCCTCGACTTGTCGATTGTGCGGACTTGCTCGAGCAGAATAACCGAATCCCGCTCGAATCCATAACGCGCCGCATCAATTTCAACATGTGTAGGCAATTTTGCTTTTTGTATTTGTGCGGTGATTGCCGCAATAATTACTGTCGGGCTAAACCGATTGCCGATGTCATTTTGAATAACAAGAACCGGTCTCGTGCCTCCCTGCTCAGAACCAACAACAGGCGACAGATCTGCAAAAAAGACGTCTCCACGTTTTATTGCCAACTTTTCATCCTCCGCTTACGAGACGTTCCACCGTATGCTGGGCTTCAAATTCCACATGCAAGCATTCTGTGGCAATTTTAAGGTTGATTTGCGACATTTCGACGTAGCCCTTCATCATTTCTTCTCTAATCGTATCCGATTCATAGTCGGTTACATACCGCTTTGTCGAAATATAAACGAAATCTTCACGCCCTGGCTCATGATGAACGACCGTATGTTCATTTTCACTCAGCATCCGTTTTGGAATCTTAACAATGATTTCTTTCATGTTTTTATTTGCACGCAACGTCAGCACCTCCGACAAAGCCGTTCCCTCATTTCAATACTAGTCCATCTTACCATTGAATGACGACAATGAGAAGACATAGAAGGAAGTTTATTGACAGGATTCTGCAACACTACTCGGTTTTTTGTCGAAAGTACGGATATTAGGTAGACTGTCCATCTTTCCCTATATATATTCTCGGTACCCGTTCCGCAATGGAAACGGCTATTTCGTACGGAATCGTGCCGAGCCGTTCCGCCCACTCTTCCATCGTCACTTCTTCTTTCCCTTGGCAACCTATTAGCATAACCTTTTCACCAATCGGCATTTTGTACGGGAGCTTCACCATACATTGATCCATGCAAATCGTACCTACGATGGGCGCTCGTTCTCCTCCAACAAGCACTTCCTGTCCACGCAAGCCACGACGCAAACCATCTGCGTAACCAATTGGAATCGTTCCAATCCACTCATCTTCCACTGTTTCATAAGTGCCACCGTAACTAATCGGGCTGCCTGCCTCGAGTAACTTAACATGCACAAGTTCACTCTCAATTTGTAAGGACCTTTCAAGCTGAAACGGTAATTTCCCCGCTACATAATCGGAAGGCGCAACCCCATAGAGGCTTATTCCAAAACGAACTGCATCAAGCCCGTAGTCGGTATTAAGAAGGGCTGCCGCACTGTTCGACGCATGTACAAGCCGCGGTTTTTCTGGCAATGTCTGCACCAGATCCATAAACATTGCAAATTGTTCTTCCGTCTTTTTGTGATTCCCCTCATCCGCACATGCGAAATGCGTAAAGATACCATCTAGTTGCACATCATCAAAGCGCTCAACAATCGATACAATAGACTCAAGAGATGCTGCATCCCGTAACCCAATTCTACCCATACCACTATCTATTTTTACATGGATTTTTAACGGTTTTACAAATCCCCCTGAATCATTCACTGCAGTCTGCAACCACTCTGCAGTCGAAACGGTAATGATAATTCCTAGTTCAGCTGCTTTTTTAGCAAAAACAATTGGCGCCGCCCCCATGACAAGGATGTCCCCGCCTATACCTGCCATACGAAGCCGCACCGCTTCATCTGGTGTTGCAACTGAAACCATTTTCGCACCGGCTTCAAAAGCGGCAATGGCTACTTCCACATCCCCATGTCCGTAGCCATTCGCTTTGACAACCGCAATAATCTCAGTTGAACTCCCTATATGTTGTGTAAAATTCCGGATATTAGCCTTGATGGCATCCAGATTTATAGTCACTCGTGTTGGACGATAATGAATAGAGTTTCTCATGATGCCTCCTCTGTTATTTTGTGTTGTTCTCTATTATCAATCCCTTACCCTTTCTTCGTCAATCAATTATGGCTAAAAGTTATTTTATTTCATGCCCTCTGCTTGCATCGATACAGCTACTTCAATCATTTCATCCGTTGTCAACGTTTCAGATGCGATGAAGAACGAGATGCCTGCACTTTCCCAACGAATGGAGTTTTCTGTCACAGCTGCAACCGTAAATCCAAGGTCAACCGGGTCACCTTCAATGGATACCGCTATTTTACTGTCAGCTACCGCGGCTGGTTCCTGAACAATGCTAAATTCCTTACTTCCACTAAACGTCATGAAGGTTCTTGTGCCATTCTCTGTTTCCATCTGTTCCTCATCCATTGTGACACCTTCCCACTCGACGGATGGATAGTACGTTTGGAGTCCAGTTTTCTTAACATCTGTTGGAGCTTGTTCTTTACCCGTATCCACACCGTCTTTTGCCACATCATAGTCTGAAGCCTTACGCTCCTTGCCAAGTGTGATTTGTCCGAAGGTAATGCGGATTTTTTCTTCTTTATTTTCATCCATAATGGACACATGTGTAGGTAGCATAGTCTTTTTGTCTACATGGATTTGTTGGGTAGGCAAAACTTTCTTATGGTTATTTCGTGTTGCCGTTTCAAAGATATACGCTTTATCTTTTTCCGTCATAGTCGCATTTTTATCTGCTTTAATATCTTCAGACAATGCGCCAATCAAATATGCCTGACTGTTTTGTGCTGGCCAATCACTTTGGAACTTATACGTCTTACCAAGTGATGGTGTCACGACAAATACACCTTCTTCATTACGGACAATCATCTGTGAATCCTCACTACCTGCTTGGCTTACGTTGACACGATAGAAAGCAGGCTTGGTATACCAAACAACAACATCATATATACGCGGTTCTGCCCCTGTCTTGATTTCCATTGTCGCTTTTACTTCATAACCTTTCGTGTCATTCCACTTGTCACTAAGCTTCTTCGCAACATCCTCTTTTGATGGTGTTCCACACGCTGCGAGGAGTACCATAACTACAACTAACAATAGAGCAACTATCCGGCTACGCATACAGTTCATCCTTTCTCATTTCAATCGGGTAGGTCATCTTATGAGAGTGGATAGACATTTATGCGAGCAAGATTACTTGTGCCGCTGCCATAGTTTTTGTATGTGTAATAGAAATAAATCCAGAGACCTTATTTTCTTTGAAATAAAGGACCGGCTTGCCACTCGGTTCTGGTAAAATGGCAATATCCGTGAAGTTACAAGCAGCTCCAATGCCAGTGCCATTCGCTTTGGCATAGGCCTCCTTCCCAGCAAAACGACCTGCCAAGAATTCGATTCTTCGATGATTGGTAAGCCCTTCATAAATCTTTAGTTCTTCCAAAGTTAAAATACGTGAACGAAACTTTGGGGATCTAGCATCCAATTTGGCAATACGGTTCAATTCGACGATATCCAGTCCGATTCCTGCTATCAATATGATTCCTTCTTTCCAAATTTATTAATAAATTACGCCTTGGCGTATTTTGCGTAAATTAAGGCACTTTCCGACGCCGCGAACTTATACTGCCTTCATTAACACCTCTTAAAATGTGTGACATCCGCCGGCCGACTAAAGGCACCACGTCCTGTGGCTACGTCGGCACTAGTAGACCCTGTACGTCGGAGGCCAAACTATAATAATTTGAATCAGCAAGAACTTTGGCTGATTCAAATTAAAACTGTATAATGGGTTATAGATTGAGGTGAAAAAATGTTTAGTCGTACAGAGAACTTTTCGCAATATATTCGCCTGTACCCCGTTGTAACAGTTTTACTTGCTTTGAATATTATCATCGCTTTACTGGGATACATCCCAGGTTTAGGGGACCACATCTATTTTGGTGGCATGGGCATCAACTTTTTAATCGCTGAAGGGGAATGGTGGCGCTTATTTACACCCATGTTCCTACATGCAGGATTTTCACATTTACTATTCAATATGTTTTCCCTGTTTGTTTTTGGACCAGAGCTTGAAAAAATAGCCGGCAAAGCGCGCTTCCTAACTATTTACTTGCTTGCTGGTGTTTTTGGCAACATCGCAACATATTTCCTACAACCACTTGACTATGCAAGTGTCGGGGCTAGCGGAGCCATTTTCGGGATCTTTGGAGCATTTGGAGCACTTGTCTATTACACCAAGCATATTCTGCCACAACTAAGACAAATCATTGTGCCAATTATCGCTATTGGCGTCATCATGACATTCCTCCAGTCAAATATTAACGTAACCGCTCATATCGCTGGGCTCATCGTCGGATTTTTGATTGGACTTAGCTATTTTCACCCCAAGCGTATTATTAGTTGGAAAAAAAGATAAAGAACAGCGGGAACTATTCCTGCTGTTCTTTTTTGTTTATACTTTTCTCATACCAAGAAAGAATCCTTTCCGCTTCCGATTCCTCCATATGAAATACTTGCGCACGGAAGCTTCCCATTCCTGATTTAATGCTCGTAGCTAAAGTGGCAACATGTTTACGCTTGTGAAAGTAATTTTGTTTCATTTCCATTGATTGGATTCTCTTCTTCATCAAAAATGTAGTCTGTAAGCTAAATCCTCTGAAACGCACGGTCAGCTGGTTGCCAGCAATTTTGTAAGCTGCCGATCGATGCTGCCACAGTCCAAAGAGGATAATAACAGGGATGATGAATAAGGATAGCAATCCATATGGGAAGAAAAAGTAGATTAAAGCGCCGACTGTAGGAGCCATCCACAAGAAATCGATGCGATAGTAAAAGCGTTTCCCACGAACCGGCAACTTATTATTCGGTTCATCAAGAACTAGCTCTGGAAATATTTCTTGTAATGAGCCATTAATAGCTGCTTTCTTCACAAGTGGGAATAGGTTGATTTTCGCACCTTCTGCCCCACCACCGCCAGCACTATCGATGACAACTGCCGCATAGCCGAACAGCTGTCTAACCGGATTTTCGACGATACGCACACTTTGAACTCGATTCAACGGCACCGTCATCCGTTTCTTTTCTAGTAATCCACGCGCAATGACAATATCCTGCCCTTCAAGCGCCACGGAAAAACCATAATACGACAAGAAGGTCATTGCGACAGATAATCCCCATACCACAACAAATCCCAAAAACACAACAATCGCTACAATCACAAGACCGTATTTGATAAAGCCTGAAACTTCTTCATACATCCATTCAAATGGAATCATCTCGGAAAACTGCGATAAAAAAATCGCTGCACCAGAAAGAATGACACCAATGCCACCAGAGGTCGTCGCTAGAATAAAAAGATCCTTTGCCGACAATGCGAAAATAGACTTCACTTGTACAGATTCCTCTATACGAAGCTCCTCCACCAGTTCACTTTGTTCGACAGGAATAGCCTTCCTTCTATTTTTTGCTTCCGCAATTTCCATTTCAATTCTTTTGGCAGCGTCTTTAGTAATGGCAGTTAGTTCCGCTTCTGACTTTTTGGCTGAAGAACTGCCCGCTGTCTCCACCTTCACTTTGACAAGCTTCAGCGGTCGATGCAAAATCCCTTCCGTATAATCCAGACTTTGAATCCGATCAAATGGAATATAGCGCTTTTTCTTAACAAACAAGCCATACTCAATTCGAAGTTCATCTTCCTCGAACCAATATTCAAATCGTTTCCATTTTATTACTCCTGTAATGAAAAACGTAACGATAAGGATTCCAAAAATGATAAACGAAGCATAGTCTATGTACCATTTCCCCGTTCCTAAATCTTTTAATCCGTTAGCAAAAACTAGAACAACAAGAGGGATAATCATTTCCTTCAACGTCTTCAGCACTTCGATGACGGCCGTAATCCAGTGTAATTTATAGCGATTATTAGACATCGTCTACCGCCACCCTTGCGAGCACTGAAATTCTTCCACGCAAATCATCCGCCTCTTCCGTTATTAATGCAGGAATGGTATGGTTGGTCGCTGCAGTTGAAATGGTGATTTCAGCTAAATTATATTTCCGAAGAATCGGTCCCTGCGCAGTATCCACATGTTGCACCCGTACCATCGGAATCAATGTACGCTTCACAATAAAAAGGCCATGCTGTAATTCGATTTCCGATTCACGCACCTCATAGCGCCATCGCACCCATCTCACTTTAGGGAATAAATAAACAAATAAATAAGCAAATAATAGTACGGCCACAGTTGCAATTACGTAAATCCACCATGGACCATCAAATAGATAAACCAAGACACCGGCACCTATGGCAATGACTAATAGAATAGCCGTTTGCATCATGCCGTATAATCTCCAAACTCTCAATCCTTTTTCTGATATCCGATTGACTGGTTGCGTTCTCATATACCCACCCCTTCCTTCTTATTCTATACGATTCACAAGAAGAAATGTTTCACTTTTAATTAATCGAAAAAAAGCCGGGGGCGTTTGCACGCCTCCCGACTTGTTTATCTTTATTCAACAAACACTTGCCACCTCTTTAGGTTGCGAGTGTTTGCGGTTTTATTTCCTGTTCAATAGGTGTACAAACTCCCAGTGAAAAAAGATAAAGCCTCCGGCGGATGTCACAGATTTTCAGAGGAATTTTCGAGCTCGCTCAAAAAAATCTGGACACAATTACGCCGAGGCGTAATTAATAGAGTGATGATTAACGTTCTGTTTTCGTGCTACGTGAACGACCGCCACCGCTATCTCTTCTTGCTCCGTCACGACTTCCACCGCTACTACGACGAGATGCTCCGCTACCGTAACCGCGACCACCGCCGTTACCTGATGAACGTCCACCGCTACGATTGCCTTTATAACCACCGCTGCTGCGTGAACCTCCACGTGCTGGTAATGGACGCTCTTCCGAAATCGATACAGGTGTATCATTCGGCTCGCGTGTCAATGAACGAATCGCAGCTGCAACAATGTCATTCGCATCGAATTTAGCAAGCAATTCAGAAGCAAGATGTGTATAGTCGCTCAATTCGTTTTTCTCAACGATTTCCGCTAATTGCTCAACCGCAACACGTTGTTGACCTACAAGTGCTTCGTCAGAAGATGGCGGCGTTAAAGGCGTCATGCGCTTTTTAGTTGTTTCTTCAACGATACGTAGGTAACCCATTTCACGTGGTGTAACAAACGTAATCGCCACTCCACTTTTCCCTGCGCGACCTGTACGACCTATACGGTGAACATAGCTTTCAGGATCTTGTGGGATATCGAAGTTGTATACATGTGTAACACCTGAAATATCAAGTCCACGTGCTGCAACGTCAGTCGCAACTAGAATATCAACTTTACCTTCTTTAAACTGACGAAGAACTGACATACGCTTCGCTTGCGTCAAGTCACCGTGAATACCTTCCGCGATATAACCACGGATGCTTAGTGCGTGTGAAAGCTCATCCACACGACGTTTCGTACGACCAAAGACAATTGCAAGCTCTGGCTGGTGAACGTTTAATAGGCGTGAAAGGATATCGAACTTCTCGCGCTCTTGTGATTTCACGAAGAACTGCTCGATGTTTTCAACAGTCATTTCTTTTGACTTGATTTTAACGATTTCCGGGTTTTTCATGAACGTTTCCGCAATTTTACGGATTGGTCCAGGCATTGTAGCCGAGAATAGCAATGTTTGGCGCTCAGCTGGTACACTTGCAAGAATTGTGTTGATGTCTTCGATGAAGCCCATGTTCAACATTTCATCTGCTTCGTCAAGTACTAACGTTTGTACGCCATCCAACTTCAATGTTTTACGTTTAATATGGTCGAGGATACGCCCTGGCGTTCCAACGATGATTTGTGGATTGTTGCGTAGAGCGCGGATTTGACGACCAATTTCTTGTCCACCGTAAACAGAAAGGATGCGTGCGCGTTTGTCAGCACCAATTTTGTAGATTTCTTCAGAAACCTGAATAGCCAACTCGCGTGTTGGTGCGATTACAAGTGCTTGTACCGCTGGGTTTCTTGTGTCGATTTTCTCAATGATTGGAATACCGAATGCCGCTGTTTTCCCCGTACCTGTTTGTGCCTGACCGATAACGTCAAGACCTTCCATACCAAAACGGACAGTACCTTCTTGGATTGGTGTTGCTTCTTCGAACCCCATTTTGCTTAGAGCACGTTGTGTCGATTCACTGATGTTTAATTCTGAAAAATTAGTCAAAATTCTCAATCTCCTTTGTTTTCTCATTTGACAATTGGTTACATTTGCAAATGAAGGCGCGGCAAATTCGAGCCATTAAAGGGAACGTTTCCGATATTTTGCATTCTCTATGATAGAGGTTATGGTTGAAAAGGAAAGCCCGGTCTTTGCCGAGCGGCTTGTTCAACGGACAGTTATCCGCTTTTGATGAGCAAACCGTTTTATTCAAAAAAAAGTACTCTTCACCAATTGAAGAGTCCCGTGTAAATGTATCCAATGTTCCTCACAGTGTATCATGCATAAACGTCTCCTGCAATCATTCCGCTTAAGTAGTAATAATCAGTTTATTGCTACTCAACCTGTTTCATGAACTCGAACACTTCATCGAACCAATTGTCACAGTCATCGCTGTAACAGATATGATGCTTCCCAAGGTCGGATTTTATGAGTTCCTTTTTTTCGGAGCCTAATTTTTTAAATAGATGCTCGGCTGAAGCGAACGGTACAATGCCATCTTTTTTTCCTTGAACGATGCAAACCGGCGTTGTAATCCGCTCATAATAAGGCTCAACCGTTTTTACGATCCGTAAAAACTCAACAATCGCGCGCAGTGGTGTATGAGTTAATTTATATTCGTACAAGTGATAAAAAGTATTCGGCGGATATTTTTTCGTAATGGATTCTGCGAGCATAACGCCTACATCTTCCAATAGATTGCGCGGGCTAATATATTTTGCCGCCGCACTTAATAACACCAATTTATCAAATTTATAGCGCAGTGCTAAATACATCGCAATGAGTCCACCCATGGAAAAGCCGACCACAATAATACGGTCGACTTCTTTTTGTAATTTTCGAAGTGCAAGCTCAGCCTCCATTAACCAAGATTCAGCTGATGCCTTGCCAAGTTCTAGCGTCACATCATGACCCGGAAGAATCGGGATGGATATCTGCCAGTCTGTTTTGCTACTCAAGTAATTAACAAATGGTCGAACTTCAAAAGAACCTCCTGTGAAACCTTGGATGAACAGCACACCTGTCTTCATTTGCCAACCAACCCTTTAATTACATGTTCAAGCGCCATTCCACGTGAACCTTTTAACAAGATGATGGAGTCAGCTCCTGTCGCATCACGCAATGCATCAACAATTGGTGCATAGTCCTTTTCTGACCATAGCAATTGCGATGTAACATTATTTTTTTGTAATGCATCGTATAGCCATTTCATGCGTGGTCCAAACAACAAAACCCCTTTAAGATCCATCGCCAAGATGTCATCTGCAAGCTGTTCATGGTAGTCCTGCTCTTCCGCTCCTAGTTCAAGCATATCAGCCAAAACGACCCACTTGTCTTGTCGCAATCCCGTCTCCTGAATGAAAGCAAGTGCCGCACGCATCGAAGTCGGAGCCGCATTATAAGCATCGTTGATGAACAATGCACCATTATCAACCATAACGGGTTGCATACGCATATCCGTCAACGATGCATTGCGCAAAGCCTGACGAATTGCATCCCCGTCAACAGCCAGTTCACTCGCGATCAAAATAGCAGCAAGTGCGTTCTTCGCTTGATGAGCTCCGTAAACTGGAATGGTAAATTGTCCGTCCAATAAGCCCTGCACCGTAAAACGACTGCCCTCATCGCCTGATTCAATTTCTCCAAGTGACAATGTCGTTCCCTTATTATAGCCAAACGATATTGCTTCAACAGCAGGATGCTGTCCGACAAGTTCTTGTAGCAACGGCTCATCGCCGTCGTAAAACAGCTTGCCACCTTGTTGAAGACCATCGATGATTTCAAATTTAGCTTTCGCAATTCCCGCGCGCGAGCCCAGATCCTGCATATGCGCTTCCCCGATATTCGTAATAATCGCGAAATGCGGCTTTGCCAATGTCGATAAAAATGAAATTTCCCCGAAACCACTCATGCCCATTTCCAGAACAGCGATATCCGTATCTTCATCAAGCGATAAAATAGTCAGTGGCAAACCAAGTTCATTATTGAAATTACCTTCCGTCTTTCGCACGTTAAAGTAAGGAGCTAACACATTTGCAACAAGGTCTTTGGTGGACGTTTTACCATTGGAACCCGTGATACCAATCACCTTACAAGAGAGCATTCCCCGGTAAGCACGCGCCATTTCTTGGAGCGCAAGCTCAGGATTATCAACAAAGATCAATGCTACATCAGCTGGTGGATTTGGTTCGTCTGTCATCCATAAAGAAGCAACCGCCCCTTGTTCAATGGCACGTTGTACATAATGGTGACCATTTACCTGTTCTCCGCGGAAAGGGATGAACAAATCTCCTGCCTTCACAGTCCTTGAGTCGATGGACACGCCTGTTACGAGCACCCCATCCATATTCTGCCCTGCTGCCTGTATCCACGCGGCTACCTCTGTCAATTTCTGTTTCACTTTAAACCACACTCAATCCATCGTATATTGTATGTTTTGTTTTTCCGCATGACGTTCAATCGCAAGTTTAATCAGTTCGTCGATTAGCTCAGGATACGCCACACCTGTTTGCTGCCACAGCAACGGGAACATGCTCGTCGGCGTAAAGCCTGGCATCGTGTTCACTTCGTTAATAAGCACTTCATCCGTTGATGTCACAAAGAAGTCTGCGCGTACAAGACCCGAACAGTCGAGCACTTTATAGGCACGTAACGCCATATCTTTCATCGTCTTCGCGACTTCCTCCGTCACTTGCGCTGGAATAACAAGCGCTGTGTTGCCATCTTTATATTTTGCTTCATAGTCATAAAATGCAGTCACGGGTTTTATTTCTCCTGGTACTGAACACGCCGGCTCGTCATTGCCCATAACAGCCATTTCGATTTCACGCGCGACAGCACCTTGTTCAACAATGATACGTCTATCAAACTTCAACGCCAGCTCGACTGCTGCAATTAGACTCTCTCGATCAGTCGCTTGGCTAATGCCGACACTTGAGCCCAGATTCGCTGGCTTAACAAACATCGGCCATCCTAGTTCACGTTCCATTTGGGCGACCAATTGCTGACGCTCTTTCGCCCAACCGCTGCGCAGGAAGAAGACGTAAGGTACTTGATTCAAGCCAACTTGTGCAAATAATTGTTTCATAACCACTTTGTCCATGCCTGCGGACGAGGCAAGCACACCATTTCCTACGTATGGAATATTCATCACTTCAAATAAGCCTTGAACTGTGCCGTCTTCTCCGTTCGTCCCATGAAGAAGTGGGAAAATGATGTCGAGCGCCTCTCCGCTCAAGAAAGCGTGGATGCTATCAGGTTTACCATTGCCATCTCCTGCAAGTCGAAGCTCCTCAAGCGTAGCCACTGGACCTTCGAGTGCAGAACCTCGTCGCCATTCACCATCATAAGTAATATACACCGGAATCACTTCGTACTTATCAAAATCTACCGCTTGCGTCACCGCGCGCGCCGTCGACAACGACACCTCATGCTCCGCCGATTTCCCACCATAGACAATACCTAATTTTTTCTTCACAGTTAGCCCTCACCATCCGTTAATTTTCGATACTCTAGTTTACCATGAACAAACCGTATTCATGAATAGACTTAGCCAAAAATCTTTAGCCCGGCGACACCTGCGATAATGAAAGACAAAAATAGAAACTTCAACGCACTGCGCTTTTCATGGAAGAAAAACATACCAATCAATACGCTACCCGCTGCTCCAATTCCTGTCCAAACCGCATACCCCGTACCAACAGGCAATTCTTTCATCGCCAATGACAACAGAAAGAAGCTCAATGCACCTGACAAAACAGTGAGTGCAGTATATTTTTTATTCCGAAAGCCTTCGGATAATTTCATAGTGACCACAAATGCCACTTCGAAGAAACCTGCAATGATAAGGATGAACCAAGACATCATTCAGCCTCCTCCTTTCCATCGGCAAGTTTTAAGCCAACAATTCCAACAAGTAACAGTGCTAAGAAAAATAGTTTCCCAGACCCCGCGCCTTCTCCAAATAGAATAATACCGACAACGGCCGTTCCTGCCGCCCCAATGCCTGTGAAAATAGCATATGCCGTGCCGATTGGAATCGTCTCCATCGCCTTGGCAAATAAAAAGAAACTAACTAAGATAAAAACAATTGTCACAATAGATGGCAACAGAACAGTAAAACCGTGTGCTTCCTTCAGTCCAATTGCCCAAACAATTTCAGAAACCCCAGCAATTAATAAATAAATCCATGCCATGACAATGTTTCCTTTCTCAATCAATCAACTACACTTTGGCGTAATTTTTCCCACAAGCTTAGCACGCGAGCCTGCATCAGGCAACTTTGCAATTCGCCTATACGTCCAATATGAGGATATGCATCCGCACTCTCGATGCGTTATACTAAAAGATGTTCGTACATTAGATAAAAGGTGAATCAAAAAAATGAAATTACCCAATAAACCAAAAGAACGTTTTGACTGGACACTTGCGTTCATCTTATTAATATTTTGTTTGATAAGCTTGTTTGCGATTTCTTCTGCTCAGACGACAGGACAATACAAGTTCAGCTCCGGTGAATTCATTAACTTCGTTCCGTCGCAAATTCAGTGGTATGTAGTTGGCTGCATCATTATCGCCATTACTATGTATTTGGAGCCAGAACAATATAAAAAAGCGGCCTGGATTATTTATGGTGGCGGTATTCTCCTATTAGCCATCTTACATTTCCTCCCTGGTAGTCTAAGTCTTGTTGCAGAGAGAAACGGAGCGAAAAGCTGGTTCCACATTCCCGGAATAGGGAGTATCCAGCCCGCTGAGTTCATGAAGACATTTTTCATTATCGGCTTAGCGCGAATGATAACGGAACACCATGAGAAGTTTTCAGTAAAAACATTGAAAACAGATTTTTATTTACTCATAAAAATCTTCGCCATCATGTTCGTTCCCTTTGCTTTCATTATGATGCAGTCTGATCTTGGGACAGGACTCGTATTCATCGCGATTACGGCGGCACTGATTATCGTTTCGGGAATTACCTGGCGCATCATCGTACCCATTTTTACGGGAGCAGCCACACTAGGGGTTACGTTGCTATTGTTGGCAGTGTATGCACAGAAGTTTTTGGAAGATACGTTCGGCTTCAAGCCTTATCAAGCCGCAAGAATTTACTCATGGCTTGATCCCTATTCCTATTCGTCTGATGAAGGGATGCATCTCATTACGTCACTAAATGCAATTGGCTCAGGTGAAATTTTTGGTAAAGGCTATAAAGGTCGCGAGGTGTATGTAGCCGAAAGCCATACCGATTTCATCTTCACATCGATTGGGGAAGATTGGGGATTCGTTGGGGCAAGCCTCGTCATTTGTATGTACTTCTTTCTCATTTATCATTTGACGAAAATTACGCTTGAATTGAAAGACCCATTCAGCACGTATATCTGCGCCGGCATTATCGCCATGATTACGTTCCATGTCTTCGAAAACATCGGTATGACCATACAATTGTTGCCGATTACAGGGATCCCACTACCGTTTATCAGTTACGGGGGAAGCTCGCTGATGGGCAATATGCTAGCGATTGGGCTCGTATTTAGTATGAAGTTCCATCATCGGACGTATATGTTTAGCTCAGATGAGGACAATGAATAACAAACAATAGTGAAGGGCGCCTGTCCCATCTGGCGCCCGTAGTCTAGACGAAAAAGAAAAACTCCGACAAAATTTCTCGTCGGAGTTTTTCTTTTATTAAGATTGAATTTGCGGGTCTTGTGCAGGTGGCGCTAGGGCTTTCAGCATTTCTAGACGGGATTTCGTCATCGTTGCCGAAACACCCAACTTCGCCAAGTTGGAGATGATCTTCTTCAAATCAACTTCTTTAGCCATCTTTTCCACCTCGACCTTTCTATTAGTTCAAGACGTTTATATACAAGTAAAGTTTCTCATTACCATGAAAATCGCTCCATCAGTTCCTACTACAATTATACCACTCCTGTCCACTTTTAAATCTTTCAATTATGTTACAGATTATGCCCTTTTTTAAATTTTTCATACACAGCAGTGTTGTTTGGATTTGCGACGACGTTGCTTGGTTTAGGTTAAACATTGTGTTGTTTTCTACAAACATTGCTTGGTTCTGCGAAAACATTGTATAGTTGCAAGAACGTTGTTTCGTTTCGGATAAATATTGTTTAGTTTCGCTAAAACGTTGCTCAGGTCCGTGATTACATTGCTTACTTTCTAAAAAAGGTTTGAACTCCCATTTCCGTTGTCTGAATAGCTTACAAGGAGTAGAATAAGGTGTATAGATTCACTAGAAAGTAGGTTTACGATGAAAAAAGCGCTTCTTTTGTTAATGTCCATTCAATTTTTTGTCTATCTTGGATTCGGCATCATTATTCCGATTCTTCCCGAAGTCATTGTGCAACAAGGTTTTTCTGAAATACATGTTGGTGGATTGCTGACTGTTTATGCACTCGCCTCCTTCTTCACCGCACCACTCTGGGGTTCATTGTCAGATCGGACTGGAAGAAAAAAACTAATAATGACGGGGCTGATCGGCTTCAGTCTTAGCTTCTTTCTGTTTGCATTATTCATTGAAAATTTACCACTGCTGTATATGTCACGCGTAGTTGGTGGTATTTTCTCGGGGGCTCTTTACACTGCTGTGACAGGATTCGTTGCAGATATGACAGATGAGGAAAATCGTAATAAGTATATGGGACTGCTTGGTATGTCAATTGGACTTGGCTTTATTTTTGGGCCTGCAATCGGTGGCGTGCTCGGTCATTCGAGCCTTCAGCTACCCTTCATCGCATCTGGCGTATTGACTTTGTTGTTAATGGTTTATGCTGGAATCATCTTGAAAGAACCCGAACGACGTGGTCAAGCCAATAAACGGGAACTGCTGCCTAAAGGCGGAGCTATGCTATGGCAATATCGAATTCGCTATCTATTCCTGTTTACCTTCATGGTGACGTTCCTTTTAGCTGGACTGGAATCAACGTTCCAGCTGTTCCAAATGTCCAGGATTGAAATTACACCTCTTCAACTCGGGTATTTGTTCATTGCCAGCGGTTTTGTCGATGCTGCCATTCAAGGTGGTGTCGTTCGTCGGGTGAAAAATGGTACGGAAACATCATGGATTATTTGCGCACAAATCGTGGCGGCACTAGGGCTTCTGCTCGTTCCATTCTCTACAAGTCTTATTTGGGCAGGATTTTCACTATGCGTCTTCACCGGTGGAAATGCACTCGCTCGAACAGTTCTCGTGTCATTAACGACAAAAGAATCTGGTGGAAAATATGGAACAGCCGCTGGAATGGCGTATTCCATGGACAATATGGGGCGCATCTTTGGACCTTTGTTATTCACTTGGATGTTCACACAACAGGCAGGTAATATGTATTTCATCTCAGCCATTCTTGCAGTCCTTGCAGTTGGGCTAATCTTTGCGTTTAGAAAGTCCACAAATTCACTCCGGAATCTTGAAGCTACTTCGGAATGAAAACACCCTGTCGGAAGCATTAAACTATGCTTCCGACAGGGTATTTTTTCAGATTGCAAATCCTGAGCTATGGATTCGTGACAAACTTCACAATTCGGATACTATAATCGTATTAGATGACAAGATTTCCAACGCCTTATCGATATCAATATCTCTTTCCAAATGTTCAGGTGTCCAAGAAATATTAATATGAGGTTCAATCCCAATACCTGTCATTCCACGTCCCTCATCAATCCTTGATAATCGCGACGTTGGATACATTAATTCGAATCCTTCATCCCACTTTTGGGTTGCTAAGTTTGCATAATCATTCAATCCCATCGTTGCTCGACCAACAACAGTTATTTTATTCGATATCTTACAGACTTCTACAAATGAATCCCCGGAACTACCACACATAAGATCAGTTAGAACAACAATGAATTTTGGATAAGCATTTCCTTTTATAAATGTATCCGACATGATTTCGCTGAAATTAAATTCAACAAATCCTTTCCCTTTATTTTTTGTCCATTCACGCTGAAAGATTTTTAAAAACCCCTGCGCTTGTTCGTCTTCCGTATTTTCAAGTTGCTCTTCAAGTTCCTCCAGTGTTCGATCGGCGCTTGCAACTGTACAATTAAAAAGCATTCTCTCCTCTTTATCAGCAAGTTCAGCCCCTTCTTCAGGCATTAAATATGGCAGTAATGGATAGTAACTCGAATCACTTCCACCATAATTGACTCGCACATCAATAATCCATTTGTCCGTCGACTCAAGAAGCTCTTGATTTTCCGTTATCATTTTTGCAATAGCATCCGGATCCGCAAAATCTGTCATCTTCATAAGGAGTGTGTCTTCTGTTAGTTGCTGGACTGAATACGTCGGAGTATACGGTTTTTCATCGTAGAAAGCGAGCGGAAACTTACATCTAATCCCCTCACTATTTTCAATTTCACCATCTTCATAAAGTGACAAGATTGATGTCCAATTTTCACGTTCAGCATGATTTTCATTGAGTAGACGATGATGCCGTTTTCTTAATTCAGAAATACTATAACCACCTAGCGATACAAAACGCATGCCAGGCTGCAATCGGCTTTCCGAGTCTACATGTGTCACATAGAGTTGGTCTTCAAAACGACGGACTCGGAAGCCACGGCCTTTTGGCTTCTCGCTTTGTAAATTGACTGCACTGAAGTAAATATGTGCATCATTGAAATCCAACAAATAGTCCTCGACAATTTTTTTGAATGTGTCAATTGTTAGCTGCCCTTCCCTCTGTAGCTGCCTGACTTTCTCAAGGTAGTGTGTTGGATTATCACACCCTTTTTTATCTTTCCAACCTGCATAATCATTGTTCATAATATGGACGATTTCTTCAAATATGTTCTCCACTAGTACACCCCCATTTTATAATCCCGAAACCGTTTCCGACTTCACATTTTTCGCCGCTCCAAGTTCCGGATGTGCTTGTCGCACAACAGATGGCCTTGCTAATATGAGGACTGCACCAATCAGCAAAATGCTTGAGAGAATAAGAATCCACTGGGCTGGGAAAATATCATACAAGAAGCCGTACAGAACCATTCCCAGCGGCATAAGCGCCATTGCCATCGTTTCAAGTATCGAAAACACACGTCCTTTATAATCATCATCAATCATCTTTTGCATCATGACCTGCATCGGTGTATTGACAATAATTTGCGTCGCCCCAAAACTGAACATAAGCGTTACATAATAGGCAAACATACCGTAGTAAGACATGTTTATCATTAATGGCAGTGCAATTCCTGCCATCATTAAAGCCATTCCAAAAATACCGTACTTGCCTACCAGAAGCGGAAATTTCACTTCTTTTCTCATCGATAGATAAATCGACATGAGTAACATACCAACTGCGAATGCCCCGTCAGTAATGCCGAAGTGCTGTGGTGCCATTTTCATCTTTTCAATGAGAATAAATGAATAACCAACCATGAAAGCTCCAAATAGGAAATTGATGAATAATGAAATCCAAATGATTGTCATAAGAACCGGTTGCAACTTCAAATAAGAAAATCCTGCTTTCATACTTTTCAACATCGTTTCTTTTGGTTCACCTACCACCACTTCCTTACGCTTAGCAAACAACTTAAAGTTCATCGTTGATTCGAGAATAATCGCAATAAGCGATGCCGTTATATACATGACAAGAAATACTGGCATCGATACAAAACCATATAATAACCCTCCAACTGCGGGACTTCCGATGGCTGCAAATGAAATCGACATTTGGTTAAGCGACATCGCCTTTTGAATTCTTGCTTCATCAACGAGACCTGTAATAGACGAAGTAAATGTGATTCCAGAAAATGCTGATGTCATTGATAAAATACATGTAGTGATATAAATAGTGACAAGCGATAACCCCATAGTCAAACTAACAACAAGTAATCCTCCAATTGCAGCAGTCGTCGCAATTTGTGCTGTAATAACAATGGTCTTTCTTGAATAATTATCCGCTGCATAGCCTGCAAACGGTGCAATAAGCGTTCTAGGCAAAATACTGCAAATAAGATTCATCGCAAAACTGGTTGCGGATCCGGTCAGCTGTAAGATATAAAAGCTGATGGCAAACGCGTATACTTGTGCCCCAAATGACGAAATAAGCTTGCTTATTGTAAATGTCCATAAATGATACGTCGCCCTTTTAAGCTTTAAAGCTTCTTCCACAAGAAAACACTCCATTCATAATGTTTTGTTTAATTAAATTAAACAAATAATAACACGCCACCTCTTCCATTACAAGAGAAAGTTTAATATAATTAAACTATATGTTAGAAACAATGGGGGTGCTCCACATCGAAACGTTAGGTGAGCGAATACGCAAATTGAGAAAACGACAGAAACTTACGTTAGAAGCACTTGCAGGAGAAGGCTTGACGAAAGGCATGCTGAGCCTTATCGAGAACAATAAGGCGAATCCTTCGATGGAAAGCCTATCTTATATTGCGGAAAGACTCGGCGTCGAAGTTTCTGAGTTACTGGAGGAAGTGAGTACGCAGGAATTGCGAGATGTTTTGGAGCAAACAGAAAAGCTCTATAATACCGGATTGATTGCGCAGACTGATGAATATGCCCAACTAATTTCAATCGTTGAACCATACGCTGAAAAATTAACTCAAGGGTATGAAGCAGCTCGCCTCTTGGAAATGTATAGTTTCTGTCTTTATCATGAAAAAGTGGAGGGGTGGCAGGAGATTGCTGATAGAGCTGCCTATATATATGAGCAGATGAACATTATTCCAAGACGTGCCGCTATCGGTATTTTTCGAGCAATGGTCAAATTTACAGAACATAACTATCAAGATGCACTCGATATCTTACTCCGAGAGCGTTCTGATATTGAGGCAAACAATGCATTCATCGACCCAATGACACGACTCGATTTTGACTATATAGAAGCGGTTCTTTACTTCGCGGTTGGGGATTCAGAAGCCGGCATACGCGTGATGGAAAGTGCCTTCAACTATTCGAAAGAGGAACAGGTCTTTTATCGCATTGAGCACTTATATCGACTGGCGGCTGCTCATGCCATGATGAAGCAAAACGATGATGAATATACTTACTATCTAAAAAAATTAACACAGTATGGCGAGTTCGCTGAAGACCAAAGGGCTCTTTTCTTCACAAAGTTTGCAGAAGTTCACTATTTGAATTCATTCCAAAAAGATTTCCAAGCTGCTTTGCAACTTTTAGAGGAGTTTAGAGAAAAAGAAGAAACAGCAAGCGAATTTGGTCCATTTCTGAATCTAGAAAAAGGGAAATCACTTTATGGAGTAGGTCAATATGAAGAGGCAATTCCTTTTTTATCACAAGTAACAATCGCCGTTTATATCCACCACCCCCTTGATTTATCAATTTTTTATGAGCGTGATGCGTACCATGCACTTTGCCAGCAGAAACTCGGCAATCACGTTGAAGCAAAACGCCTCATTCAAATCGCTGTTGACAATATTTCACCAATGCCACACACGCCCTACAAGGACTTCATCATGGAGACATACAATTTAATAACAACCTAAAAAAATCCCGTAGAAGACACAATGCTGTCTCCCGCGGGATTTTTGATGATTACGCTTCTGCTGTTTGTTTTGCGAGCGGTTCGTTATAAATATCCGTATCAAGTTCTCCAGAGACGCGAGCTGTTGTTACGCCAGCTGTCATCGCCCCGCTAACGTTTACAGCAGTACGTCCCATATCAATCAATGGTTCAACAGAAATCAATAAACCTGCTAACACGATAGGAAGGTTCATAGCTGATAAAACTAGAATTGCGGCAAATGTTGCCCCTCCACCAACACCAGCTACACCGAATGAGCTAATGGCTACAATGGCCACCAATGTTAGAAGGAAAGTTGGCTCTAATGGATTTTGCCCAACGGATGGTGCAATCATCACTGCAAGCATTGCTGGGTAAATTCCCGCACAACCATTTTGCCCAATCGACAAACCGAATGATCCAGCGAAATTGGCAATCCCGTCAGGTACACCCATACGTTTCGTCTGAGCATCAATCGTTAACGGCAGTGTTCCTGCACTTGAACGTGATGTGAAGGCGAATATCAAAGCTTCTCCTGCTTTTTTCACATACGTAATTGGGTTTAATCCAGATAATGTAATAATGACCAAGTGAATACCGAACATTACCAATAGCGCTGCGTAGGAAGCGAGTACAAACTTTCCGAGACTGTAGATAGCCGCAAAGTCTGATGTTGCAACAGTGCGTGCGATAATCGCTAGAATTCCGTAAGGCGTCAAACGTAGGACGATTCTTACGATGCCCATTATCAAGGCATAAATTGCGTCAATTCCTTTTTTCACCGTTACTGCGTTTTCTTCATCTCTTCTTAGGATGGCTAGATAGGCGAAACCAAGGAATGCTGCAAAGATAACAACCCCAATTGTTGATGTTGGACGTGCGCCTGTGAAATCAAGGAATGGATTTGCAGGTAGTAAGTCTATCAACTGATCAGGTAACGCCTTATCAACCACACTCGCAGAACGTTCTTCTATCGAAGCCCCACGAGCAGCTTCCGCTTCTCCTTGCACGATTTCAGATGCATCAAGTCCAAAAAGCAGCGACGCCGAAATCCCTATGATAGCAGCAATTGCTGTTGTACCGACCAGCATACCTAAAATCATGCCGGCCATTTTCCCAAAGTTCTTGCCAATTGTTATTTTTGTAAATGCTGCAAGGATGGAAATGAAAACAAGGGGCATTACAATCATTTGAAGTAATTTGACATAACCGACTCCGATTAAGTTAAACCATGGCATAGATTCTTGCAATACCGTCGAATCAGTTCCATAGGCAAAGTGTAAAATAAGTCCATATGCAATTCCGAGCCCAAGCCCTGTAAATACACGTTTTGAGAATGAAACCTTTTTACGGTTCATCCCATATAATAGACCGACGAGCAATAGCAATCCTGCAATGTTTAATAAAAGAAATAATGTATCCATATTCTGCTCCTCCTCAATTCTTAATTTAAGTATAAAACACACTTTATACCACTAATACCAATCAGTCAAGTAGGTTATTAAAATTTGTTGCTCGAATTCCTTCTTTTCTCCCCGCTATCCGTTATACTGATAAGATATGCATCATTGGTGAAGGAGGGCGCTTATGTCTCAATTAATTAGTGTTTCAGTAACGGCCACTCTTATTTTGAATATATTTCTGGCGATTGCTCTTATTTTTATGGAACGAAGGGACCCAACCTCTACGTGGGCATGGCTTCTTGTGTTATTTTTCATCCCCCTTTTCGGTTTCATTATTTACCTGTTACTCGGCAGGCAGTTACGCCAAAAGCATTATTTCCGATGGGAAGGCCGAAGTAAAATTGGTATTGAGAAATTGATCGATTACCAAATTGAAGCGATTGAGGAAAATACGCTTGAGTTTAGGTTAGATGATACGGCTCACTACCAGGATATGATCTACCTTCATTTGCGCAACAATCACGCCGTGTTAACTCAGGATAATGACGTTCAAGTTTTCAACGATGGGGAAGCAAAGTTTGAGGCACTGATCCATGATTTAGAAAATGCCAAAGATCATATTCATTTTCAATATTATATTTTGAGGCTGGATCACTTAGGGAGAAGGATATTGGACGTGTTAGTTCGGAAGGCAAAACAAGGTGTAAAAGTCCGGCTACTATTCGATGATATTGGTTCTCGTGGACTTCATAAGAAGCATTTACGTGAGCTTACTGATAGCGGTGGAGAAGTTGAAGCTTTCTTCCCCGCTACTATGCCACTCATTAACCCTCGTTTAAATTACAGGAACCACCGAAAAATCGTCGTCATTGATGGACGGATTGGCTATGTCGGCGGATTTAATGTCGGAGACGAGTACCTCGGTCTGAATAGCAAGTTTGGCTATTGGCGCGATACGCATCTTCGTATTGAAGGCAGCGCGATACACCCTCTCCAGACCCGATTTATCTTAGATTGGAACCAAGCATCGGAAAAGCACGATATCGAATACGCAGAACGCTATTTCCCTGCTATTCCTCAAAAAGGTTCTGTCGGTATGCAAATTGTGTCGAGTGGACCCGATGAGGAATGGGAGCAAATTAAAGATGGTTATTTGAAGATGATATTCATCGCTAAAAAATATATTTACATTCAAACACCTTACTTCATCCCAGATATTAGCTTCCTTGATGCACTACGGATTGCCTGTTTGTCGGGCATTGACGTACGAATTATGATTCCAAATAAGCCTGACCATATGTTTGTCTATTGGGCAACGTATTCAAATATCGGCACGCTATTAAAGGCTGGTGCCAAGGTTTACATTTACGAAAACGGCTTCCTCCATACAAAACAGATTGTTGTCGATGACGAGCTTTCTACTGTGGGGACCGCTAATATTGACGTGCGGAGCTTCAAGCTAAACTTTGAAATAAACGCCTTCATCTATGACCGTGAAAAGTCGCATGAACTTGCCGAGTTATTCGAACAAGATATGCAATTATCGACCGAATTGACCTATGAAGCGTATTTACAACGTCCACGCATTATTAAGATTAAGGAATCTATTTCACGCTTATTGTCACCGATACTTTAAAAAAGGAGACGCTCCCATTTTATGAGGGCGTCCCTTTTTTTATGATTATTAGATTCCAAGATATTCTTCTAACGTAATTTTTCGCTCGAAAATTTCGTTGGCAATTTCAATACCGACATACCGGAAATGCCATGATTCATGCATATATCCTGTTACCGGCTCTTTGCCTTCAGGATAGCGCATGATAAAGCCAAAACGGTGGGCATTTGCTGCTACCCATTTTCCCGCCTCTGTCTCTCCAAATGATGATGAAGCCCAATGCTTCTCAAAATTCACTTCACCAATATCAAATGCAAGGCCCGTTTGGTGTTCAGAATAGCCGGGACGCGCACTATATGTGTCTGCCGCTTCTTTGCCATCACGTGCGACATATCTCTCGTACAACGTCGTCTGATAGTCGAATGCTCTATATGTGCTAAAAGCTGTAAGTTTAAAACCTGATAGCGTAGCTTCTGCCGCCATCTGATCAAAAGCTGTACGCGCCGCCTTATCTTCACCAGGTGCAAATGTTGAAGGTAGCGGATTCTTTTTATTGGCAATCAAAATTCCACGTACATACGTCGGCTCTGAAGGTAGCTCTTGCCCTTCGATGTAGCCACCCTTGTCAATAGAAGCACTCGGCTTGGCAGTTGAACCAAGTTCTTTTTCACCTTTGTCAACTGGCTTTGCTGGTAGCTGCTCCGCAGGCTTCACAGGATTTTCCTCATCTATCACAATTTCGACTTCACTCGGCTCCTCTTTCGGTAACGCAGCATCCTCCACTATAGGAGTCGAGGGGCCAACGATTTCTTGAAATTGTTTAGCACTTTTTTCAACACTCCAGTCATTCATGCCGAGCCAAATTACGAGCCCAGTCATAAGAACAGCAGAAATAAATAGAGTGATCGTTAGAGCTTTACTTTGCCCTTTTTTCTTCTTTTGATAATTATAATTATATTTATTTTTCATCCATATGCCTTCCTTTTCATCCCAATCAATTACGCCGGAGGCTGAACTTGAATCAGCAAAAGGTTTTGACCCTTTACTGATTCAAGTTCAACTGTGAAAAAGGCCAGAGATTGCTCTCCGGCCTGCTTTCATTTATTGCCTTTTTTCTTTTTTTCTAGTTTAACTGGTTCAGCATGTTCTTCCGTTACTTCTGCCGATTCAGTCGATTCTTCTTCTTTTACTACTGGTAAAACTTCTTTATAGTACATTTTACGTCCCAAGTATGTTTGGAATATTAGGAGAATCCCCCCCACTGCCCAGTACAAAGGTAATGCCGCCATCGCTTTGAATGAAATAAACATAATCATAATCGGAGACATGTAGATGAACATCTTCATCTGCTTTTGCTGCTGTTCAGGCATCGTCCATAGAGAAACTCTTGCTTGAACGAAGTACACTGCACCTGCAAGAACCATCATGATCATATCTGGTTCTCCAAGATTGAACCAAAGGAATGGATGCGACTTTACTTCTGGTGAATAAAGAATCGCAAAGTAAAGACCCATGATGATTGGCATCTGGATGACTAATGGTAGACAGCCCATATTCAACGGGTTAACCCCGTGCTTTGAATAAAGCCCCATCATCTCCTGCTGAAGCTTCATCTGTTCTTCTTTATCTTCTTTATCCTTCGCTTCTTTAATTCGCTTCTGGATATCTTCCATTTCTGGACGAAGCGCATCCATCTTCACTTTCATTGTTTGCTGCGATTTATAGTTTTTCAGCATAAGCGGCAAAAGAATTAGCCGTATCAATACCGTGATTAGTATAATCGCAAGACCGTAGCTTCCGTTAAATTGAGTACTAAAAAATTCTAATAACCAATCCATCGGCTTAACAAAAATATCGTAAAACGTACCTTCTTTATTCTCAACGCCGGCACAACCGCTTAGAAAAATAGCAGTCATCATCAACATTGACACTAACCCAATTTTCTTCTTCATATAGGCTCACCTTCACTAATTCAAACTATTAAAAAGTATACCCTACATAGTCACCTGATTACAACGATTGACCGTCCATTATTTGTTTTTTGCCCTCCGGAAATGCGAGTCGAAGGTATTATCCAGCCAACAATTACGAAATCTTCTTAGCGTTTGCCCTGTATACTACTTGAATATACTTCTTAGTTGAATCAATTTTATAATAGAATAATTAACCTTGGAATCCGAACAAGGTTGATTTGCGCTTCAGGCGGACGCTTTCCGCGGGCACGGCTTGGACCCACACGAAGTGGGTC
>NZ_JAWLIQ010000035.1:0-26268 GCF_033485175.1 Sporosarcina sp. YIM B06819
AACAGCACGGGCTGAAGACCCTGGACTGAGCGTAGCGAGGGAAGCGGCTGAAGCCGTGCCCGCGGAAAGCGTCCGCCTGAAGCGCAAATCAACCTTGCTCGGATTCCAAGGTTAATTATTCTATTATGAAATTGATTCATATAACAGTTTATTATTGCAAAAAAAGAGATGTTTTGTCGAAAACGCTACTATGATACGAATTATAACATATTTATTGTATTAATCTAGATAGATAGAACCATAACTATGAAAAAACTCACCCGAGTCGGACTATATCCATTGGACCGATAATTTGGGTTAGACGATTCGCCTACCTTTCAGTTATAATGATAGATGGTGAATTTCGTTACATCAATTACTTCAAGGAGTTGCAAATTTAATTGTCTATGCAAAAAAACTTCATCATTGGACTTATGCTCTTCGCTTTGTTCCTTGGTGCAGGTAACATCATTTTCCCACCACTTCTCGGACAAATGGCTGGAGATGAATTATGGATTTCCATGGTTGGTTTCCTCATTACTGGTGTAGGCTTACCACTTATTGCTGTGCTAGCGATTGCCAATTCAGGTGGCAGCCTGCAAACAATTGCTTCACGAGTGAATCCTACATTCGGTATTATTTTCACATTGGTCATCTATATGGCGATCGGGCCGTTTTTCGGTATTCCTCGGACAGCAACGGTTTCCTATGAAATTGGGATTGTTCCATTTCTTCCCGCTAGTATTTCGGGTGCAGGCTGGCCACTTGCTGCGTTTACCATCATCTTCTTCACAATCACACTGGCACTTGCGCTGAATCCTGCAAAGCTTGTCGACCGCATCGGTAAAGTACTTACGCCGATCCTATTCCTTGTAATTGGGGCACTTGCTGTGAAAAGCATCGTGTCGCCGATGGGGACCATCGGACAAGCACAAGGTGATTATGTAACTGATCCCTTTTTCCGTAGCTTTGTCGAAGGCTATTTGACAATGGACGTCATTGCAGCGCTTGTTTTTGGAATTGTCGTTATTAATGCGCTGAAAGCTGAGGGCGTGACAGAAAGACCTGCGGTTATGAAGGCGATGGTTATCGCTGGTATTATCGCAGCTGGAGGATTAGCACTTGTTTACATATCACTTGGTTACATCGGTGCAACAAGCGTTGATATCATCGGATTACAGGACAATGGAGGCGCAGTTCTTGCACTTGCATCAACAGCACTATTCGGATCTTTTGGTACGACCATTCTGGCATTAACTATCATTTTTGCCTGTTTGACGACATCCATTGGTCTAGTGTCTGCCTGTGCACAATTTTTCGTACAACTGCTACCACGCTATTCGTATAAGACATTCGTGTTCATTTTTGCATGCTTTAGTGCATTGGTGGCAAACGTCGGATTGACACAACTGATTTCTTTCTCAGTTCCGGTCCTGCTGATGGTCTACCCACTTGCAATTGTATTAATGCTCATGTCGTTTATCGACAAATGGTTTGACAGACAACCTATTGTCTATATCTTCGCACTTGCCGCAACTACATTTGTCAGTATTTTTGATGGCTTACGCGGTGCGGGTATCGACTTCAAGCCTGTTACATCGATACTTTCTCATCTTCCGCTCTATGAGCAGCAGATTGGATGGCTAGTTCCTGCGATTGTTGGAGCACTGATTGGTGTCTTCCTAGGACCGCTGTTTAAAAAACGGATTTAGTTTTCAGAACTTTCGGCATCTATTTCCAATTAGTGCTATTTGAAGTCATCGTAATGCACAACGCCGTTTGGGATTATCCAAACGGCGTTGTTTTTATGGGAGTTTGGCGGTAAAGCTATTAAATATAAATCCACATAACTGAAATTTTTCTGAGTATTGTTCTATGACTCTAAAAACGGTAGAATAGAGTCATAGAACTATTTGTCGTTGGAAGGAGAATACGCATGAAAAAGAAAGCTTTTTCGTTGTTAGCAACGGCTGCACTTGCGACATTCATCGCAACTGGAAGTGCGGACGCAGCATCCGATTCATACACCGTTAAAACCGGTGATACGTTATGGAAAATTGCTTCGCAACACAAATTATCTGTCGATGAATTAAAAAGCCTAAATAAACTGACCTCTGATGCAATTAAGGTGGATCAAAAATTGGCCGTCTCTGGGAAAGGGGTTAGTAATCAAAATTCACTTCCAGCTACGGGTAACGCGGTAACTACGCCTCCCAAAAAGAATGGAGTGATGACCTCTTCCACTAATTCTTGGAAGGATTCAAACACTGCAAATGTCAGTGCAGAAAAGCTATCTCCTACTACTGAAAAAGTATTACTCGCCACAGTCGAGGCATCACTTCCTCTTCTTGATACTCCCTATGTGTGGGCTGGCGTGACAACCGAAGGATTTGATTGTAGTGGATTCATCTATTATGTCTATCGGGCGGCTGGTCTCGACCTGCCAAGGTTTGACACAATAAGTATGTATACAAATTCTTCTTATGTGGACGAGCCTAAATTAGGCGATTTGGTCTTTTTCGAAAATACATACCGCAGCGGTATTTCCCACGCCGGGATTTATTTAGGTAATGGTGACTTTATTCATGCAGGTACGAAGAAAGTCGAGATTTCTTCATTGAAAATACCTTATTGGCAAGAGAAATTTACAGGCTATAAACGTTTTGATTTATTATATTGATAACCTTGGTTTTCCCATTACAATCCGCGTGGAGCACCCCTTCCTACACAATTGGCTTATAAAATGGGATATGACGGGGTTTTATTGAAACCTAAGAAATAACAAAAATCCGCTAGGCACATGGCTTAGCGGATTTTCATTATTTCTTTATTATCTAGCAGAGTATCCGCCATCAATAACAAGTTCTGCACCTGTAATGTATGACGCTTCATCAGAAGCAAGGAACACTACCGCGTTACCTACATCTTCAGGCTGACCAAGACGTTTAAGTGGTGTCATTTGGATTAAGCCTTCTAGCGCCGCTTTTGAAGACTGAAGGTTAGCAACCATTGGCGTTTCGATTACACCTGGGAATATTGCGTTTACACGAATGCCATCTTTACCAAACTCAGCTGCAGCTGCACGTGAAATCGCACGAACTGATCCCTTAGATCCAGCGTATGGATTTAACCCCATACCAACTAGAGCTGTATAAGAAGAAATGTTAACGATTGAACCTTGTCCAGCTTCCTTCATGTAAGGAACTACGGCACGCATACCTGCGTATGTTCCAAAACCGTTAATGTCGTGCAGACGTTGCCAGTCTTGGATTGTAATATCGTTCATTGCTTTTTCAGTAGAGATACCCGCACAGTTGACAAGAATATCAAGCTTTCCGAATTTGTCAGCTGCAGTTTTCACAGCCTCTTTCCAGTTTTCATCGTCGGTTACGTTAAGCTTTACATAATCAACGTTTTCGACGCCTTGCCATTTTGCTTGAAGCGCTTCTGTGTTAATGTCTGCAGCTACGACTTTAGCGCCTTGAGCTGTAAACAATTTCACCATCATTTCACCCATACCTGAAGCTCCACCTGTGATGAACGCAACTTTATCTTGTAATCTTGTCATATTAAACACTCCATTCTTATATATTTAGACATCTAAATATTATTCCATTTTATATGAAGTTGCAACAAAATTGCCTCTCCTAACATCCTCCTCGAGCCTTGCCACTATGTCTATTGTTCGATATAATAAATAGGTGCAATTTTTAGATAAAATAGCTTGAACGGAGTGAATCAAATGTTCAAGGATAATCGTTATCTTCATTATAACGCGGCTGGATTTCGCAAAGATTTGATTGCGGGAATTACAGTTGGTATCGTAGCCATTCCGCTTGGGATGGCTTTTGCAATTGCTTCCGGAGTTAAACCCGAATACGGTCTTTACACGACAATCATTGCAGGTCTCATCGTTGCACTATTAGGTGGCTCCCGTTTCCAGATTGCTGGACCCACGGGTGCTTTCATCCCGATACTGCTAGCAATTGTGCTGCAATACGGGTATGAGGATTTGCTGATTGCTGGATTCTTAGCAGGTGTGTTCCTTGTCATTATGAGTTTTTTGGGTATCAGTAATCTGATTCACTTTGTTCCACGATCAGTCACAATCGGCTTCACAACAGGGATTGCTGTCATCATCTTTACAGGACAGTTTGGCAATTTCTTTGGCATTACTGGCCTAGAGAAAAAAGAGTTTTTCCATGAAAATATGCTGGATCTTATCAAGCAGTTCCATACGGTCAACCTCTACAGTATTCTAATCGCGGTTATTGGATTAGTTGTTATTTTTTCATTGCCAAAGATTGCACCACGTATTCCTTTACTGCTCGTTGCCTTACTCATTCCTACAATTATTTCCGTCTTTCTATTCCCTGGAAAATTAGAAACAATTGGGACAGCATTCGGCGGTATCCCGAAGACACTGCCAAGCTTCCATTTCCCGCACATCACTTTATCCAAATTGGTATTACTGTGGCAGCCTGCGCTCATCATTGCCGCACTTGGTGCCATTGAATCACTGTTATCCGCTGTTGTAGCCGATGGTATGAAAAATGGTAAGAAGCATGATTCGAAGCGTGAACTATTTGGACAAGGAATTGCCAATATGATTACACCATTATTTGGTGGAATCCCGGCCACGGGGGCCATTGCACGTACTGCGACGAATATTCGCTCGGGTGCCGTCAGTCCCATATCCGGGGTTGTACAAAGTCTATTCGTTCTGGCATTTTTACTGCTATTCGCACCCTATGCATCGTATATTCCACTTGCAGCGATGGCACCGATTCTTATGTATGTCGCGTGGAATATGAGTGCTAGGAAAGCATTCGTTCATATCCTATCCATCCGCTCTGGAGATTCTATCGTCCTATTGACGACATTTCTGTTAACCATTTTCATCAACTTAACCATTGCGGTCCAAGTCGGTATTTTGCTTGCAGCACTCTCTTTCTTGAAGAAAATGAGTGGCAAACTCCATATCGAGAAAGCCAAGCTGTCTGATGTTGAAATCGTGAAATTCAGTGCAGATGCTCCTTCTTCATTAGCAAAGTATATTGTAGATGGCCCTATTTTCTTTGGGACTGCCAAAGTGTTTGAAGACAAGTATCCGCACCTTCTTGAATCTGGGGCGACAAAAATCATCCTTGATATGGAACATCTTGCTGTCGTGGATGCAACAGGTGAAGCAGTCCTTTTTGCACTGCTGGACGATGCAGAGAAAAAGAGTATCCAGATCATTATCAAACGTTTGCCGAAGGATAAAACTTCTTTATTCAAAAAAAGCGGCTTGAAGGATAGAATTGGAAAAGACAACTTTTTTATGTAGAGAATGTTATGCCTTGTAAGCAACATAATCGGGGAACTTAGCAACGTTTGCTTCAGACTAGACAATGTTTTCCTAAGACTAAACAACGCTTCTTAAACTAAACAACGTCTTGCCCAAACTAGACAACGTTCTTTCCTAACTAAGCATCTAAAAAGGAGGACCATCCATAACGGACAGTCCTCCTCGCTTATTAATCTTCCATATAAGAAGCTTTCTTCAATGTAGCCGTCAACACGCGCGCACCGATATCCAGTGCTTCCCGGTTAAAGGTCATATCTGGATGGTGAAGTCCAGGGCCAAGATCTGCCCCAACGCCAATCATCGCCGCCTGTAATTCCGGTCGATGAATCGTATAGAAGTGGAAATCATCGCTACCTGACGTAATAATAGCAGGTGCAAATCCTTCCTCCCCAACTGTTTCCAGTATCGCTTCCTTCGCAATAACCGCTGCCTCTTCAGCTACTTCCGCTGCTGGCGTATAGTCACTCCACACCAGGTCAATGTCCACACCATAGAGCTTGCCAATTGCCTGAATACCTTCATCAATGCGTTCCTTCAATTCATTCAACACGCTGTTCGATTGTGAACGAGCATCTATCGCAAAAGTAGCTGTTCCCGGAATGATATTGAGGCTATCGCCACCCGCTTGGACTTTCGTCAGCTTCGCCGAATACGCTTCATATGGTGAAAACTGAATCGTTTTCACAAACTGGGCAATTGCGAAAAGCGGATCTAGCGCGTTGTTGCCTTGATGTGGACGAGCACCATGTGCATCGACTCCTGTAATTTTCCCCTCTAAGAAAACGGCTGCTCCATGATGAATGGCCGGTGTCACTTTGCCAAATGGAATTTCTTCCTGTGGTCGTAAATGTACGCCGAATAGTTGTGACACTCCATCAACTGCGCCTCTTTCAATCATCGAGTTAGCCCCATTACCTTTTTCTTCAGCCGGTTGGAAAATAAAACGAATGCGGCTACCAAGCTGCTCTTGCTGCAAATAAGACAGTGCCCCGAGCACCATCGAAATATTGGCATCATGGCCGCACGAATGATTCGCCTGATAGACGCCGCCAACTTCCTGCCACAAGGCATCGATATCAGCACGCACCGCAATGACTCGCTCGCCTTCTCCAATTTCCGCCACAACACCTGTCACATCGTCAAACGTATGATGCTTGACCCCCATGTCCGTTAAGATTTCCGCAAGCTTCGCAGTCGTCTCAACCTCTTTCCAACTCACCTCAGGATGCGCATGAAAATGTTCAAACCACTGACTAATTTTCTCTTTCACTACCATGTCAACCACTCCCCCTACTAACTTATAGTTTCCACTTCACTCTTGCATAAATAACAAGCATGACAAAGTTTGCCGCCGCACTAATAAACGTACCATATGCAATTGCAGAAGGACCAAATGAATCCATCATCGCATAAATAACCGCAACGTTAATCCCCAAGACACTAATCAAACTAAATATGACAGGCACAATCGAATTAGCTTTTGCATAATAGAATCGGGTTATAAAAGTGTTCGCTGCCAAGAAAAACATCGACAGCGCGAATACACGGAATATCGGCGTCATTAGCAAGACCGATTCCCCCGTAAATTCCCCCCGTTCGAAAACGAGACTGATAAGCGGTTCTGCAAAAAAGTACGCGACAGCCGTTGCTGGCGCAAGTAGCGCAACTAAATAGAGTATCCCCTTTTTATAGAGCTTACGGATGGTCTCCATATCGCCCTCTCCTTCTTTTTTACTTAAAAGAGGGTAAATAACCGTTGTCACCGCAGTCATCAGAATTGCCTGCGGAAGGCCTGTCGATTTCGAAGCATAGTTGACCGCAGACATCACACCTTCATCAAACTGAGCCGATACAATTCGATGGATAAGGATATAGAACTGTAACGAAGCTCCACCAAACAATATCGGCAACGCGATAACCCATAATCGTTTCACATCGTCAGACATACCAAAAGATGGTTTCAATGAATACAGTTTAGATTTTCGAAGTCCCATGTACAGGAATCCACCCATCAAAACCGCACCCAACATGGCGCCAATCCCATATGATTCCGGTCCAAAAGCACTTGTCAACAACACTGCGATTCCGACGAAGCCTACATTATATAGAAGAACGGCCATGCTAGAAAGATTGTATTTGCCGTTAACATTGAGAACTCCACTCATCCATGTCGATAACACAAGAATAATGGAAGACGGCATCATCCACAGGTAGAGATTGCGTACTAACGCATACTCTTGTTCACTTAGGTCTTCAAGAAACAACTTCAATGTTGGATCCGTGAAGATGATTAACAAAGTCGTTATAGAAACCGCCGCTAGAAGAACGGTCGTAAACGACTTCCGAACGTATAATGCCTTATCTGACTTCGTCGAATGGTAGACGGATATAAACGCAGTCGTTAATCCCCCACCGACAACGAGATAAATGAAATTCGGAATTGTATACGCGGCGGCAATTGCATCAGCAGTAGCCGACGTGCCGTACTGGTTACCAATGACAACTTCTCGCAGAAAACCAAACATCCGCGCCACGATATTAATAACAGCGACAGCTCCGATAATTTTCATCATTTTACTCATTGCGACCAACCTGACCTTTCTCAGCTGAACGGTAAATCGATAATAACTTTTCTAAAATAGCCTCAAAGGAATGTTCCGCAATCTTTGCGCGCACAACCGCTTCATCAATCGCAACCAAATCTTCATCCAACACGCTCCACATGCCTTGCGCTAACGAGTCTGGATTTTCCGCTTCCACTAAAACCCCTGCCCCATCCTTCAACAAATAAGACAATCCACCGACGTCCGTCCCAACAACCTTCGTCCCTGCAGACATAGCCTCAAGCGCAACGAGGCCAAACCCTTCATGATGCGAAGGGAGTACAAGTGCATCAGCAGCCGACATCCAAAGAGATAATTCAGCTTGTCCTAACGGCTCCTTGAAGTGGATATCCTCCACATCTTTATCGCGGATAAATGACCTTAACTCTTCGACAAAATGACTATCTTTCTGCGAACCAATCACATACAACGAACTATCCGGTAACGACATTTTCAACGAATCGAACGCTTCAACAAGTTCAAGAAGTCCTTTCGCCCGAATAATATTCCCTACAAATAGCATTATTTTTTCATCCTTAGGAAGGTTCAGCCTATCCCGCGCCTCTTCCTTCGGCACATAATTGAAGATAGACGTATCGATTCCCATACTCATGACATGCACATTTGCATCTGCAACACCGAAACGGCCAGTCACGTCCTCCCGAAGTTTATCGCCAACAACAATGACAGTCTCCGCCTGTTGCAAAATTCGTTTTGTCATATTAGCAATGTGTGGACTCTTTGCCGGCATTTTATCGATATCGCCGCCATGAACGGTCACAACATAAGGAACGCCAAACAGCTTTTTCCCCATCAACGACAAAACCCCAGTTGGAAATGCATAATGTGCGTGCGACAGTGCTATTTTTTTTCTGTTTTTCATCAGATAAACAACAGAACGGCTAAACCATGTCATATATTTTTGTAATGCCTTTACTTTCCCTTTGCCAGGATCCTGAATCGCCACTACATCCACATCAAGACCTGCAGACTGAAGAAGTCCCACTTGATTTTTGACAAACAACCCAAATGTCGGATGCTGTGATGACGGATACATATTGCTGAACACAACTATTTTTTCCATGCTAGTTCTCATCCTATCTATATAATAGCTTCATTGAGCTATACCTTTATTTTCATTCAATGATTATAACATATCGCACAACGTTCAACCTCTTGACAGCCAATCTATCCAGAAAAAAACACGAGATGACAACCGTCACATCGTGTTTGCTTACTAGTATTGAGAAAGCTAAACTATTGTAATAAATTATGGATTAGTTATTTATCATTATAGCTTTACGGCGCCATCACTGGTAAACTGAACCTACTACAACTCTAGTATAATTAAGGGAGGACACAATGAGAACAGTTAAATGGGCTGCTGTTGTTTGGATGATTTTCGCTCTCGTTTCCATAGTCCCGGGACATTCATCTGCACAACAAATTCAATTCAAAGACATCACACCTACTAAAGAATATTATGAACAAGTCAATTACATAGCCGGCCTTGGTATTATTAAAGGCTACGAAGAAAAAGGAGTTACTATCTTCAAACCAGGCAATAACTTAACACGTGCTCAAGCGGCTAAAATGTTAGTCATTGCTGCAAAAAAACAGGACATCCCTACTCCATCTTTACAATTTAAAGACGTCAAAGCTGGAACTGAACAATATGACTATGTCAGTCGGGCTGTCTCACTCGGTTATTTCAAAGCTGGCGAGAATGGCCATTTCAAACCGAACGAAAACTTAAAGCGCGGAGAAATGGGCAATGCACTTGCAGTTGCTTTCAATCTATCCGAAAAAATTACAGTAGAACGTCCTATGATGATGACCGATATCTCAAAAGACTATGGCTATGCTGAACGCATCAACGGACTTTACTATGCCGGCGTAACAAAAGGCGATGCAGGGAAGTTTCTTCCGAATAATTTCCTCACACGCTCACAATTCTCACTTTTTCTAGCACGTGCGATGGATAAAAAGTTTGCGCTTTCTGTCAAACTTCCCGAACAAACGTCTAGCACCTATTTTGCTAAAGTAGCAACGACAGAGGGAGACGTACTTAACGTTCGTAGCCTACCATCCGTTGATGGTTCTGTTATTCACAAATTAAACAGTGGTGAGATTGTCGAAGTTGTTGGTCAATCTGGGGAATGGCTACTCATTCTATTTGATAATGGAGAAGGCTATATCAATAGTCGTTTCACGGTCGAGGTAGGGACAGAAACACCTCCGGAAATTGTACCGCCCGTTGAACCTGAAGAGCCTCAAGAACCGTCCGTTCCAGATGACTCTGAACAAGAAGTTCCAAATGAACCGGAACAGCCAAGCCTAACTGCTGATTTGACAGGTAAAGTAACAGTCAAAAGCCTCAATATACGGCAATCCGCAAGCACTGACTCTCCAATCATTGATACATTAAAGCTAGGACAAACAGTCGAAGTGTTATCGTTGGATGGGCATTGGGCTAAAATCGTTGTTAATTCAAAAACAGGCTACGTGCATAAAACCTATTTAAAATTGCTGAATAAAACAGCTAGACCACTTGAGAACCGAATTATCGTCATAGACGCTGGCCATGGCGCACATGATCCAGGTACTTCAAAAAATAAAGTAACAGAAAAAAGTATAGTGCTAAAAGTCGCTGCACTTGTAGAAGCAAAACTAAAAAAAGCAGGCGCAAATGTCATCATGACACGTTCCAATGATACATATCTCACATTGGAGCAGCGTACCGAGTTTGCCAAGAAAAATTATGCAGAAACATTCGTTTCTATTCATGTCAATTCAGCCACATCAACGTCAGCTAAAGGGACTGAAACGTTCTTTGATTCATCCACAAATGCGAACGCTGCAGAAAGCAAATCTTTAGCAACTTTCATCCAAAAGAATCTAGTCAAAAATGCCAGCATGAACGACCGTGGTGTCAAAGATGAACGTTTTTACGTCATTCGTAATAATAACGTTGCATCTGTCCTCGTCGAACTGGGTTTCTTGACCAATGCAGATGACTATAAAAAGCTCACGAGTGATAGCTTTTTAGAAATCTATGCCGAGTCCATCTATCAAGGTCTCGTACAATACTATTCAGCACCTTAAGCAAATAGACCTGAGAGAATGAACGATTCTCTCAGGTTTTTTTTGAAAAATTTACGTCTGTTGATTAACCATTAACATGCATAGATCATAGGAAAGCAAAGGCTTAAAAACCGTCTTTTTCTCTAAATCATTTCCGGTTCGCTTTCGGCGAAATACTCAAGACATAATTACGGAGGAGTAAGCATGGCTAGAAACGACTTCGTCATTTCTAGCCATGCCTTTTTCGGTCATCTTGTTATGAATAGTTGCCTGTCGCATACCTACAATGCTTAAGTGAAAAATGCAGTTGCTTGGAATGAAAAGAATAGATGACTTTCTAGTAAAGAGATAAGCGCCCGAAGATGCAATTTCGGGCGCTCTTGCACTTTGTACAAGGTATTCCTACTTTACTCTTTGCAAGTCATATAAGAAAGTGACACTTCCCAAAATAATAATAGAAAAGACCATGGTAAAAGATTCGGCCGCCAAAATTGTATCTTTGGCGGCCCTCTTAAGTTTAGAAACCCTCTATTCCCTAGTTCCAAAAAGCATTAGCACTTCGTGTATCTGCGTTTTTGGAGAGCGGCGGGTGAACGACCACCATACGATTACCGAAAAAATGCATGGGGATGCGGCTTAACCGCATCCCTATGCATAAACAAAGCACGGTTATTGTATAGAAGTTGTTCAACCCAAAGCGATCAAAAAGTGATTGAACATAGAGCCCCTAGTGTTTGATTAAGTTGATTTTTGGTTATTTAACACACGTGATAAAATTTACGTTAACTTAATTTGTCCACTAGCAGCCTTAATGATACACTTAGCAAGAGTACTACTTTGTCATTATTCAATTAATTCATTCAATGATGATGTAGTAAAAATAGAATAAGGGAAGGTGCTCAATGTCTAGTAAATACGTTAAAGGGACTGCGACGGCTATGCTTTTAGTAAGCACAGTAGCCATCACACCAGTTCTTGCTGCCGAAACACCAGTCGCTGCAACAGGAGATTTTTCGCTAACTGTTTTTCACACGAATGACACACACGCTAATCTTAAAACAACGGCTGAACGTGCGGCACTTGTCAAAAAGCTAAAAAAAGATCACCCTTATAATGTTCTTCTCGATGCAGGGGATGTCTTTTCTGGCACACTCTATTTCAATGAATTCCAAGGACAAGCAGATCTTGCGGTCATGAACTATCTCGGCTACGATGCTATGACATTCGGTAACCATGAATTTGACCTTGGTTTATCTCCAGAAGGTCACAAAGCGCTAGCTGATTTCGTCAAAGGAGCTAAGTTCCCACTCGTTAGTTCAAATGTCGATTTCTCGGCTGATCCACTTTTCAATGGCTTACAATCCAGAACGGTTGAAACTAATGCCGAAGACGGTAAAATTTACAATGGAATTATTAAAGAAATTAATGGTGAAAAAGTTGGAATTTTCGGCTTAACGACAGAAGAAACAGTCGCGATTGCTAGCCCTGAAAAAGTGACATTTACGAACTACATTACAGAAGCAAAAGCCGCTGTTGCTGCATTCAAAAAAGCAGGCGTCAACAAAATTATCGCCCTTACACATATCGGCTATGATGACTCTGATAAGATCGATAATGACGTGCTATTAGCCAAAAATGTACCAGGCATCGATATTATCGTTGGCGGTCATACACATGTCAAACTGGATGAGCCGGTCGTCTTAAACAAAGATACTGAGCCTGTTATCATTGTCCAAGCGAATGAGTATAACAAATTCCTCGGACAACTCGATATTACATTTGACGACAAAGGGGTTATTAAGGATTATAAAGGCGTTCTACACGCTATTGGAGGTGAAAACGCAGCAACAGATGCTACTGCCGCTGAATTACTAAAGCCATTTACTGCTAAAGTTAATGAAACAACCGCAAAACAAATTGGTGCAACAGCTGAAGTTTTCCTTAGCGGTCTACGTGATATGAGCCAAGACAGCAAAGCACTCATAGGAGGCGTTCGTTCAGGTGAATCCAATCTAGGAAATCTGATTACGGATGGCATGCTAAAAAAATCAAAAGAAATTGATCCAGAAACAGTGATTGCTTTCCAAAATGGCGGAGGTATTCGGACATCTATTCCACAAGGGCCGGTTACATATGGTCAAGTGCTGACGGTGCTGCCATTCGGTAATCCACTTGCCATCATCGAGCTAAGTGGCGCTGAATTGAAAGAGACCTTCGAACATGCTGTCAAAGAATATCCGAAAGAGTCAGGTGGCTTCCTTCACGTTTCGGGTATGCAAGTGATTTTTGACGGCGAAGCGCCGGCTGGCAAACGCATTATTTCGTTGACTATTGATGGCAAAGAAATTGAAAGCGACAAAATGTACAAGGCGGCTACTAACGTCTTTACTGCACGAGGCGGAGATGGTTTTGAAGCGCTTGGTAAAGCTTACGCGGAAGGTCGTGCGAGCGAGCCTGGCTTCTCTGACTGGGAGAACCTTGCAGATCATTTGAAGTCCGTAGGTACACTTCATGCAGGAATTGAAGGTCGTATTCTTGCAAAAGTCCCTTATAGCGATCTTGCTTATGACAGCGAATCCTATAAGTATGTTTCCGATCTTTATTACCGTGGTGTTGCCAAAGGAACTGGCTCAACATTTTCTCCAAAAAAAGAAATGACACGTGCCCAAGCAGCTTCTTGGATTGTTCGTGCCCTTGATTTAAAAGCAAATGGACCTGCACCATTCAGCGACATCGGTGATTTTACCGTTGAGGCACAAGCAGAAATTGCTGCTGCCTTTGAAAACGGCCTTGTAAAAGGTGTTGATGGTAAGTTCAAGCCTAGTGAAAAAGTGACACGTGCACAATTTGCATTAATGCTTGAACGTGCTTTTGAAAAATATACAGGTGAAAAGTATACAGCAGCTACAAACGCACCATATAGCGATTTCGGTAACTATGATGCAGAGGCCGTAAACGCTATTTCTATGCTTCACGAACTTGGTATTACGTCTGGTTCAGACGGTAAATTTATGCCTACCCAATCCACTTCACGTGAGCAAGCAGCTAAAATTGTCTCGAACTTCATTTACAACGTCAAACAAGCTAAAAAAGCGAAATGATTTTCATAAGCAAAAGCGTTCCCATACATCTGGGAACGCTTTTACTTATTTACCAAGAGGGGACGCCTACATGCATGGTTGCCCAACTTTCATCATTGATTGCGGAAGTTCCTGCATCTTTCAGTGGAACAATGACAAAGCGTTTTTTCTCATCCCTCATAACAGCAGTCGGATAAAATTCGGGTTCAGCGATGTCCATAAAACTCCTCCCCGCAACCTCAACCTTTGTTGCAGACACCTTCGCAATTCCCCCAATATTCGTCGAATCAAACTGTTGCGCAGAGTAGAAATTACCTAGCGAATAAAATACTTTCGTATCTCCTACCTCGTCATATTTTTGTAAGACGTGAGGATGATGACCAAAAATAATATCCGCCCCTGCATCCGCAACGAACTGCGCCAACTCTTCCTGCCCTTGTGACGGCGTCAGCTTATATTCATTTCCCCAATGCATGGATACTACGAGCACATCGACTAGCTTTGATAATCGGCTAATTTCTACTTGCATTCGGTCACGCTCTATTAGGGAAACTAAATATTCTTTCCCCTGTGGAACAGGATTGCCATTCGTACTATACGTATAGGCAAGAACACCAATTCGAATACCGTCAATTTCCATAATCCGATCCTTTGCCTGATCTTCAAACGATGTGTAGGCACCCACATAGGGCATGTCGTATTCTTTAATATGATCAATCGCCTTGCGCAGTCCTACTTCTTTGCGATCGATTGCATGATTGTTTGCAAGCGACACCATATCCACACCGTTTGCTTTCAAATCTCGAATAATATGCTTTGGACTGTTGAAACTCGGATACCCCGTCAGTCCAAGCTCTTTTCCTCCTGGCATCGACTCCTGATTGGCCAGTAAAAAATCGATGCCTATCAGTTTATCTTTCACACCAGCGAATGCAAAATCATAATTTTCATATGTAAAAAGTGGATGATGTAAAAGGATGTCGCCAATCATTCCAATTGTAATCGTCGTGGAACCGGTCTCGAAATCCAGTGTTGCCGGGCTACCCCGTTTTACAAAATCAACCGGCACGCTCACCACAATTGGTTTCTTATCAACCAAACTATTTAAGCCATAAGCAATAAAACCCCAACCGCCTATGATGAATACAATCATGAACGCGTACACAATCTTTCTTTTCAATAAAATATCTCCAGTCTTACCGCCTATATTTTAGTATATCATTCATTATAGACCAATAGCTGTGATAGAAAAAGAGATTGTTGATGACGCTTTTTTATGCACGCGGGGTGGATCTCTTTGCGCACACGGCGACTCTCTTTGCGCGTGCGGCAACTCTCTTTGCGCGCGGGACCGGCGCACTACCTTCTTCATTCAAAAAAACTTCTTTCAAAAAAAAAAAAACGAACAACGGCATCATAAGATGCGTTGTTCGCTTTTATACTTTATTTACACTCTAAACTGCTTCATTTCTGTTTGTAGATCTTCAGCTAGTTTGGCCAATGCTTGGGCACTTGCTGATATTTCCTCGGTTACTGCAAGCTGTTCTTCCGTAGCCGCACTTGTATCACTTGAGGAAGCTGCTGCTCTGCCACTTAACTGTTGGATTTCATAAGCACCACGGCTTACTTCATCAGCCATCGCTTGAATTTCCTCAATCGCGGCAGATACCGTTTCCACTTTCGTTGTCACATCGCCAACCGCATGTTGAATTTCTGAAAATACTTGGCGTGATTGTTCAGTGGCCGCTATGCCATCATCCACACGCTCGCTTCCTGCGGATATCGAGGTCACAGCTCGTTTCGATGCGTTTTGAATCATAGCTACCATCGATGCAATTTCAGATGCAGACACTTTCGATTGTTCTGCCAGTCTCCGTACTTCCTCTGCTACAACTGCGAATCCTTTACCATATTCCCCTGCCCTCGCGGCTTCGATGGCCGCATTGAGTGCCAGTAAATTCGTCTGATCCGAAATATCGGTAATCAATGATGTGATTTGCTGTATTTCATTGGAATGGCGCGCCATTTCCTCCATAATTTCAGAAGATTCTTGAATAGTCTTATGGATCGTTGTCATTTGTGTCGACATCTTTCCTACAACGCTCGAACCAGTTGTCACAAGATTCGACATCGCTTCCGTTGCATGTAGCATCTCTTCATTATTACTAGCAATTTCCGCAACACCTAATGACAGCTCTTCCATCGATGAAGTCGACTGCTCGATAATTCTTTGTTGCTGCTCACTGCCTAACAATTGATTTTCAGCGGCCTTGGCAACCAGTTCTGATGAAGCCATGCTTTCTTGTGAACTTGCGGATAATTCTTCCGACTGAATCGTCAATTGGCTAGCTGATGTGTTGATTTTACGTACCATATTTGCAACGTCAGTCCCCATTTTGTTAAATGCGGCCGCCATTTCACCTATTTCATCTTTGTTTTTAACAACTAGTAAATCAATCGTTAAATTACCATCCGCAATTTCATTTAATCCATCTGTTACAATGCGAACAGGTCGTGAAATGCTACGAGCAATCACTGTCGAAATAACAATACCCGCAATTAATGCAAGTGCAACCATTCCCATGATAAAAATAATTGTTCCAAGCATATATGCCTCTATCTCATCACGTGTTTCATTTAACGCATTAAATTGGTTTGCTTTGATAGCATTAGCGTTTTCTAATACGACAGCACCTACTGTTGCAGTTGCACGCCCAAGCTCTATCGCTTTTCGCTCCTTATCTTCCTGGATACTTTGAACGATATCATTTTGTAATTTCAAAAACTTTTCCCGTGACAACCTTATTTCTTCCAATGAAGCTTGATGCTCATCCGATTGAAGACTCAGAGATAATTCTTCTAGTAATTCATGAGACCGATCCACGCTCGCGGTCCGTACCTCCAAATACGAAGCATCCTTAAATAACATGTAACCACGTACACTACTTTGTATTTCATTATGATTTAAAATAAATTCATCGATCAAATCTGTTTTTTTAACGCGGTCATCTAGTAAAAATGTATATTCATTATCAATCTTAACAGCTGCCCATAAACTTATAGCACCGACAATGACCAGCAACCCTAATATCGTTGCAAAACCAAACCATAACTTCCTCGCCACAGTAAACTTCATAATCTTCCCCCCACTATCTTTTTGCCTATATAAATTGGCTTTCTATTTAAGGACAATAGCATTACTCCCATTCTACATGGAAGATTAATAATATTCTACTCACTTCCATTTTTTCAGAATAATTAGAACTCATTCATTACAAATGAATACACACTATTTTTTTGCGTACAATGAATGATACTAGATCTTTGATGAAGGAGATTATACGTGAACAATTACAAAAAGTGGATTGTACTAGGCGGTGTGATCGCGCTAATAATTGCTATCCCCATCATTTGGCTTACTGTATTTTATACGAATGTCGTTGAAACAGTTGCCGTCATGCACGAGCCTATCGGGCGACAAGTTTCAGAAAAGCGCGTTGAGGAAGTTGTTTTTAAAGAGCTCGATCCCTTTTCTGTTCTTTTACTAGGGGTCGATGAACGCGAAAGTGATGTTGGACGTTCAGATACAATTGTTGTCATCACGGTCAATCCAACAGAGCAGTCAACGAAAATCGTTAGTATTCCACGGGATACTTACACCGAATTGATTGGACGGAGCACGAAAGATAAAATCAACCATGCTTATGCATTTGGCGGAACTGAAATGGCAGTTGCATCGATTGAAAAATTGCTTGATATCCCTATCGATTATGTGGCAACAATTAATATGGAAGGATTCGAAAGTATCGTCGACGCTGTCGGTGGCATTTCAGTTACCAATGATTTCGATTTCCAAGTAGGAGATATTGACTTCCCTAAAGGTGAAATTCAGCTAGATGGGCAATCTGCACTCACGTATGTGCAAATGCGATACGACGACCCCCGCGGTGATTTTGGTAGGCAAGATCGTCAAAAACAGATTATCGAAGGCATTTTACGTAAAGGGGCCTCGCTCACAGGATTGATGAATTATAAAAGTATTTTTAATGCGCTCGGACATAATGTTCGGACAAACTTAACATTTGATGAAATGTCAGATATCCAAAAAAATTATCGTAGCGCTTTAGATAAAGTCGAGCAACTTCATTTTCAAAACGGAGATGGGCACATGATAGATGGCATTTGGTACTATTTGATGGATGATGTAGAGCGGCAAGGAGTAATAGATACGTTGAAAGCGCATTTGGAGATGTAGGATATGAAAAGAATGATAGTAGTTGGCCTTCTTTTGACTTCTTTTGGATGCACACTGTCATCCACTAAGCCGGCACCGTTACCTAAAGATGACTTCCTCGTTATCGCACATCGCGGTGCATCCGCCTACGCACCTGAGCACACACTCGCGGCCTATGACATGGCCGTGCAAATGGGTGCCGATTATATCGAACTGGACATACAGCTGACCAAGGATGGCAAACTCGTTACATTCCATGATGATAGTGTGTCATTGCATAATCGAGATTGGCCAGTTGCTACTATTACGTTTGACGAATTACAGCTTTATTCGCCCGGCGAGGAATTTAATGAAGACAATCCCCACTATGCTTCCGTTGCCTACGAGGAATTGCGTGTCATTGGATTGGATGAAGTGCTGCAGTATTTCGGTAGCACAATCAATTATTATATCGAGATAAAATCACCAGATGCCTATCCCGGAATAGAAGCGAAATTGCTACACAAACTCCAAGCACATGGTCTTTTAGACACGGCTAGTGACATGCCCAAAGTAATTATCCAGTCATTTGATGGGGATAGTCTAAAAAAAGTATTTGATAGGGAGCCTACCATTCCACTTATCCAGTTATTCGCTTTTGACAAGGGTGAATCTTTATCTAAGAAAGCATTGCGTGAGCTGACAACATACGCTTCTGGCATTGGCGTAGAGGCAAAGGTAGTGACAAAAAAGTTTGTCACATCAATGCACAAAGCAGGATTAGATGTCCACCCTTTTACAATCAATGATGAAAAAACAATGCGTACACTTATGGCTCATGGGATTGATGGGCTATTTACAGATCGGCCAGATATCGCCGTCCAATTGCGCAACGAAATAAGCCGTGCGAGCCATTGAATGGTCCGCACGGCTTATTGTCGATACCTAAATTGAATATGTCCCCCATTTTTTAATTGGGCTACTTTCGGCAAATCTGCTTTGACAACCGTGCCAATTGTCGCATAGCCACCCGTCGTTTGGGCATCCGCCATCAAAATAATTGGCTGCCCATTCGATGGTACTTGCACCGTGCCAAATTGAGTAGCTTCACTAACAATATCTCCACTGTCGATAAATTCTAGTGCTGGCCCATTGAAGAAATACCCCATTCGATCTCCGCCTCGATACGTGTAAGTTGCCTGTAAAAAGCGTTCAATACTTGACGGCTTAAACAACTCTAAATGTGGGCTCTTAAACAATTCAATCGTGATGTCTTGCGCGTAATTTGGGATGTTGTCTATGCGTAAGCCACGATTCAACCGCAGTTGCGGTAAGCGATTCGCATATAGAACCATGTCTTGTTTAATCGATTCCCCAATCAGCCCTCTTGGATAACTCGAACTGCTACCCAAAATGACTGGCGCTGCTAATCCACCTTCTGGAATGATATACACAATCGAGCCATTCAACGGTTTTGTAAATGAAAGCAGCTGCCCTTGCCGAATCGCAAACATCTTCCACAGCGGTGCCGCCTTGCCCCCATTAATGATTGCGCCTAAATCGGCTCCTGTTATAATGATTCGATGATTGGTTAATACTTCCAATGTTAATCCACCTAAAAAGAGCTCTAGTGCATTGCCATTGTCTTCGTTGCCCATAATATCCTGGCCTAGTTGAAAGGCTTGTTGATCCATCGGCCCAGCAACAGGCATGCCGAAACGACGATAACCAAATCGACCGCGATCTTGAATAGAGGCGTAAACCCCGGATTTGACGACTCGAAATAATGGAATCATGTTGCCGCACCAAGCGGGCGAATACTGACGCCTGCTGTTTCCAAGGCTTGGCGCATCTGCCTGACACGCTTCGCTACATTGATGCCGTCACCATGAAAGCACAACGTATCAGCCTCTAATGCAATGGTTGTGCCTGTTATCGTTTGCACGCGTCCGTGAAGCACGATGTCCATCACTTGTTGTTCGATTTCTTCGTCTGTATGCAGAACAGCCGTCGGCAATAGGCGAGAGCACAGCCTGCCAGCCTCGTCATAACGACGATCAGCAAATGCCTCCCCCGCGGTTTGTAAACCAATCCTCTTGCCAGCGCTCAACAATTCACTGTGACAAAGCCCAAAGAGATACGCCTCTGGTACCGTATCGTAGACAGCTTCCGCAATAGCATTAGCAACTCTGACATCGATTGCCGCTGTATTGTAAAGAGCTCCATGCGGCTTAACATGCGTAACAGCTACACCTTGAATCGCACAAAACTGCTTTAATGCACCGATTTGATACACAACCATATTATAGATGTCACGTGGTGGCATCGCCATCGCTCTTCTACCAAATCCTTGAATATCAGGATACCCAGGATGTGCACCAATGGAAACATTATGGTTGACCGCCATCTCCACCGTTTGCCGCATCACATTGAAATCCCCCGCATGAAAACCACAGGCAATATTAGCAGATGTAATGGAAGTTAATAATGCCGCATCTTCTCCAATTGTAAATGCCCCATAGCTTTCTCCAACATCCGCATTTAGATCAATCCGCATCGTATGTCCTCCTTTACAAACTGTTGAATCATAGCAGGGTCCTTCTCTAGCGCTTCTTTCATTTCATGATAATCATCAATCGAGATAGCACGAAAAGACAACTGATCGCCTGTATGAATGAGAAATGGATCCGCACGGTGTAAGCTGTAAAGATCAAGCGGTGTTCGTCCAAGTATATTCCATCCTCCCGGCGATTCAATCGGATAGATACCCGTTTGCGTACCGCCAATCCCGACAGTTCCTTTCTCTACACGTAAGCGCGGTTGGGCTAAGCGTGGCACATGCAATGCTGACGACAAGTCACCCAAATACGGAAAACCCGGTAAAAAGCCAATCATATATACCGTATAACACGTCCCGGTATGCAGGGCAATAACTTGTTCCCTTGTCAATCCCGTATGTGCCATAATCCGCGGCATGTCTTCACTAAATCGTTCATCATAACACACAGGTACGTCAATGGTTCGCGTTTGGACCACTACCTCACGATCCGTCTCCTCCAACCACTTCATCTGCAATTCATCTAGTAGTTTACGTGGATTAACAAGCTTTTTCCGATAAAACACCGTGATAGTATTCGTGCTTGGCACAACCTCTTCGAGAAATGGACCTTGATGCCTTTCGATAAAGGAGCAAAATTGCTGAATGGCCTGATGAGGAGACTCCCCGAAATCAAATCGAATGGATTGTTCACTTGTCACCATGGCAGGCGGCATAATTCTATGATTAAGCTTCATCGGCAGCTAACGCTTCAATACAGACAACAACGCCTTTTTTCAAATCTTCGTGTGACCAGCTCGGTATTTTCCCATGCTGAATAGCCAATTCATGCGAAGCGGGAATATGAAGAAAACCAGACTTCATCGTCGGACGTTGTGTTGCCGCATAATGCAATGCCTCGTACATAACGTTATTACATAAATATGTCCCCGCTGTATCCGATACTTCAGCGGGCAATCCAGCTTCTACTAAACCATTCACCATTGCCCGCACTGGAAGTGTTGCCATATAGCCTGCTTGCCCCTCCGCCTGAATCACTTCATCAACCGGCTTATACCCATTATTATCCGGCCCACCATCTTTGACATTAATAGCAATTCGCTCAGGCGTCATTTTATAACGCCCGCCTGCTAAACCTAGCGATAAAACAGCATCTGGCTGTACGGCTGCAATAGACTTGAGAATTTGTTCACCAGAAGATTGGAAGTCTACCGTTAGTACTTCACTGTGGATCTTATAGTTACCGATTACCATGCCGTGAAGTTCTTCCACGATTTTCATCGTCGGATTGACTGTGTACGATAAAAAGGGTTCAAACCCTGTAAGTAAAAGTGTTTTCATGATGAATGACCTGCTTTCTATATTCAGTGCTATTAGTGTACCGATTATCAAGAGGTTTCACAATACTCTTTCTATTATTCGCACCACTGCCCGTTACCTCATCCAAAAACCCCATTTCGCTACTACACGAAATGGGGTTGTCACAATATATTTGATTACACCTGAACAGGTTTCTTCAATAAACCTACAATCATCGCCGTGACCAAACTGCCCACCACGATGGCAAGGAGATATAAGAATGGATTGCCTTCGATAATTGGAATGACAAACATACCGCCGTGCGGAGCTGGTAAACCAATTTTAAACATTGCCGTCAATCCGCCTGCAACGGCTGAGCCGATAATGGCTGCTGGTAAAACACGCATTGGATCTGCCGCTGCAAAAGGAATTGCCCCTTCTGTTATAAAAGTTGCACCCATAATATAATTCGTTTTCCCGGCATCTTTCTCTGCTTTGGTAAACTTATTTTTAAAGAATGTCGTGGCGAGTGCTATCCCAAGTGGCGGCACCATTCCACCGGCCATAATGGCCGCATGCGGCGCAAAGTTACCCGCGTCAATCATCGCAATCCCAAATGTAAAGGCGGCTTTATTAATCGGTCCACCCATATCAACCGCCATCATCCCGCCAAGAATAACGCCCATCAACACTAGGTTCCCCGTTCCTAAACCATTCAACCAATTAGACAGACCTGCGTTAAGCGCCGTCACTGGATCCATCACTACAAATAACATAACTACACCCGTCAAGAATATACCAAATAGTGGGTAAAGCAATACCGGCTTGATTCCTTCCAATGAAGATGGCAATCCGATAAACAGCTTTTTCAATAGTAAAACGATATAACCTGCTAAAAATCCTGCGATCAAACCGCCAAGGAAACCCGCGCCACCCGTTGCAGCCATCAAGCCCCCAACCATACCTGGTGCAAATCCAGGACGATCTGCAATACTCATCGCGATAAAACCTGCAAGCACAGGAATCATTAATCCGAACGCATTGCCGCCACCAATCGTCATCAATGCCGCCGCAAATTCATTATAGGATGGATCATCTGGATTAGATGAGAGAATTCCGAACATAAATGAAATCGCAATTAAGATCCCGCCACCTACGACGAATGGCAGCATATTTGAAACACCGTTCATTAAATGCTTATAGAAATATGATTTTTTCGCTGTTTCTTCTTCACTAGTACTACCATCGCCTTTAAATAGAGGCGCGTCCTGATGGATTGCTTTTTCGATCAATTCTTGCGGGCGACGAATCCCCGCTGCTACCGGTACTTGGATCACATGCTTACCGATAAAGCGATTGGTATCAACCTTTGTATCCGCAGCGATAATGACAGCCGTTGCATTTTTTATGTCTTCCTTCGTTAACACATTTTTCGCACCACCAGAGCCATTCGTTTCTACTTTAATCGGAATGCCCATTTCTCCAGCTTTTGCTTTCAATGCATCTGCCGCCATATACGTATGCGCAATCCCAGTCGGACAAGCCGTCACAGCGACAACACTATGACCACTCGTCGGAATCGCTTCCACTGTTTGCTCTTCTTCCTCTTGATCATGTTCGTTAATAATCGCTATGATTTCATCCTCTGAATTGGCCGCAAGCAGTAGTTTTCGTACCTCTTCATTCATTAATAAACCCGATAGACGTGCCAGCGCTGCTAAATGTGTATCATTGGCCCCGTCTGGAGCCGCAATCATGAAAAATAAATGGGCTGGATGATTATCTAATGACTCATAATCAATGCCCGCTTGTGATTTCCCAAACGCGATGGCAGGGGCTTTGACAGCCGTTGTTTTGGCATGAGGAATCGCAATGCCCTCCCCAATACCTGTTGTACTCTGTGCTTCCCTCGCAAATATAGCCTTTGTAAAATCTTCCCGATTGGTAAGCTTTCCTGCTTCATCTAACTGGTTGACCAGCTCTTCAATAGCCCCGCTCTTATCGGACCCCTTCATGGATAAAACAATTGTTTCTCGTGTTAAAAGATCAGTAATTTTCATTAAAACTCACTCCTCTCAATGATAGTTACTTGTGGATATAATCGTTCGATTTTTTCTTTCGTTGCCAAGCCAACCGAAAATGCCGTTGCACTACCTGTTGCCACGCCATACTTGAACGCCGCCTCAACATCATTCGTTTGAAAATATTTTGCCAAGAATCCTGCCACCAATGAATCGCCTGCACCAACCGAACTTTTCAACTCACCAACTGGCACCGAGGAAATCAACGCCAGCTCCGCATTGACAAATACTCCGCCCTTTTCTGCTAATGAAACAATGACATTTTGCGCACCCTGCTCCACCAATTGCCTTGCATAGGGAATCGCTTCCGCTGGTTCCGTAATCTCAACATCAAACAATCCGCCCAACTCATGCTGGTTTGGCTTAATCAAAAATGGACGATAAGGTATCGCTTTTCGCAATAAATCACCTTCAGCATCCACCACAAATTGCACACCATTTTCCACACATAGTTTGATTAAATCCTCATATGTTGTCTCTGGCAAAGCTGCCGGCACACTACCTGATAAAATCAACGTGCTACCTTCTGGAAGATACTTAATCTTCACTTGTAGCTGTTCATACTCCGATTTTGTAATCATGGGCCCTTGCCCATTCATCTCTGTTTCAACATCTGTCGTTAATTTCACATTAATTCTTGTATCTTCTTTGACATGCACAAAGTCTGTTGTAATTTGCTCTGCTTCTAAATAGCGCTCCAAATAAGCACCTGTAAAACCACCGATAAACCCTAACGGTCTGCTGTCTACTCCTAATCGTTTGAGTACGCGTGACACATTAATACCTTTTCCACCTGGAAATTTTTCATCGCGTTCAATCCGATTTAACGCACCCAGTTGCAACTGTTCGAGTGTTATTAAATAATCAATCGAAGGATTTAATGTCAATGTATAAATCATGTCGTCACAACCTTTACTGTTGTTTTATCTTTATATAAATCAACAATGTCTTCATCTAATTCATCTGTGATAATCGTAATCTTTTTCAAATCTGTAATTTTTGCAAATGAAATCTCACCAAACTTCGTGTGATCCGCTAGCACAAACGTCTCCCGGGACATTGACAGCGCTTTCTTTTTCACTAAAGCTTCCTCAGGATCAGGCGTTGTAAAGCCGTGAACAGCATGAATACCGTTTGCCCCTAAAAAACATTTGTCAAAGTGATATTGTTCTAGACTGATTAATGCACTACCACCTGCAAGTGCTCGAGTCCCCGCTTTCGCATAACCGCCAGTCACATAGACACGAATACCTTTATCCAATAATCGTTCGACATGCATCAAACCATTCGTCACTACAACAAGATCTTTTTCCGGCAGATAGTCAATCATTTCTGTAATCGTCGAACCAGCATCCAAATAAATGCAATCGCCTTCCTCAACTAAACTAGCTGCATACATGGCGATCTTTTGTTTCTCACTCAAATTCCGATTCACTTTTTCTGGCATACTCGGTTCAATGATCATGCCATGCAATTTCGCTGCCCCACCATGCACGCGCTTTAAGGTTTGTTCCTCCTCAAGCACTGTTAAATCTCTTCGAATGGTTGACTCGGAAGCCTGCGTCGCATCAACCAAATCTTGTATTTTCACAACACCTTGTTCCTTCACCATTTGCAATATTAACTGATGTCTTTCTGAGGTTAACAAGAATCATCGCCTCCACGGTTGTCTGTCTATTTCAATTATAACTAGATTATGAATAAAATCAATCACAAATGACCAAAATCAGTCATGAATAATCAAATATTTATTTTTAATGATTGAATTTGATTGTTTCATAAGATTAAATAAACGAAATTGAAAGACTGTACGACGTAACTTGTGAACTAGACTACCTTTTCCGTAAACCGGACTACACCGGGAGAACTCGACTACCTATTTCGCAAACTCAACTACCCTGCCATGAAACTGAACTACCTTTTCCGCAAACTGGACTACGCCGAGAGAACTGGACTACCTATTTTGCAAACTGGACTACCTTGCCATGAAACTGGACTACCTTTTCTGCAAACTGGACTACG
>NZ_JAWLIQ010000036.1:0-21838 GCF_033485175.1 Sporosarcina sp. YIM B06819
GCATTGCCTTTTGACGCATTGCCTTTTGACGCATTGCCTTTTGACGCATTGCCTTTTGAAGTATTGCCTTTTGACGCATTCCCTTTTGACGCATTACCATTTGACGCATTACCTTCTGTTGAATTTTGACCGGCCCTAGCTTTCTTCCCTTTTGGCATAAAAATCCCACCTTTTATTTGAGTCTACTACCAATGTATTCAGTGACATTTTTACTGTGTCGGCAATCGACTACTAAAAGTTATTAGCTTGCACTAAATAGTACATTGGTTATTTATCGATGTTTTAACATGAAAAGCGCTTGCATCATTGAAGTTAGTAAAAAAATTGATGCAAATACTTGACCTATTCTTCGACAATGGGCTTTTGACCATTACTTCGTCGACCTAAGACACATATAGATATTAGGATACTATCAAGGGAGGTTAGACAACTATGAATAAGGAAATGATACACTCGCTAGTGGATAAGGTGATTAAAGTCGATAGAGGCGGACCTGAATCTCGCGTTGGTAGGCTATTGGCGGCAGAAGAAGACTACTTTACGTTGCTACATGATGATGAAGGAATCATCTATTATAATACTCAGCATATTAAGAGCGTAACTTATAATTCGAAAAGCCAATTAGATATCGATGTTGAAATTCCTGAGAATTTCAAGTTCGTTCAAGCTGCAGACTTTAAAGGTATTTTGCAAAAATTGACACTACGCTGGGTAAAAATTAACCGCGGCGGACCAGAAACACTAGAGGGTGTAATGGACGTTGTTACGGATGATTTTGTAACAATTGTTGCTAATGAAGAGATCATTCGGGTATCTTTGTTTCATATCAGAAACATTAGCTATGGAGTCAAAATGGAAAAAGATAAAAAAGATGAGGGAAATACTCAAGAAAAAGCAAAAGAAAACAAGTAAGTATATGAATGCATTCGTCGCTTCTGTTGGTAAGAAGCGACGATATTCTTATGGAGGAGGCGCCCCAAATTGCAAGAGCATGAATTCGGAAAATTAATAGGCGGCCTTAAAGAGTCAAAAATAGGATTATTTCTTAGTGGCAATCAATTCATAGAAGGCATGTTGCTGGATGTTAAACAAGACCACCTTGTCGTTGTTGTCGATCAGAAGGTTATGTACGTGGCACTCCAACATATTAAAGCTCTTTCAAAGAATGCTAAAGACGTGCAGGTTATGCACGAAAAAGTGCCTTACCTCAATAGGAATTATATGGTAGATATATGGAAGGACCTCAGATACAACTGGGTCACCATTAATAGTTTAAGTCACCAGAAAGTTTTCGGCGTGTTAAGCAAAGTGGCCGCGGAGTACATTATGGTCATCCATAATGCTGAACTGCTCTATATTGCGAATGCCCATATAACCGACATGTATAGTGAAATAGCTGACGAACAAATTATCTTGCTCAATCAAATCGAGCAACTAGCCAGTCCACGAAAGCTTACATCCATTATGCTTAACGAACTATCAGAAATGAACGAGCGGGTTGTCGTCGAACAACTATCACTAACAAACAGCAATGAGGCGGAAAAAAGTAGTGAAGCTCTAAATGTGGAAAAGGTCGCAGGTGAAAGAATAGAAAATGAAAATGATGCCATAGAACATCCAGATAGCTATCTAGAAAAAGTGATTCATGGATTTGCACCTCAAATCAGCGAGGACATACAACATGCTCAGCATCAGGAAGAGCAAGTTGCTGTTCAACAACTCCAACAAACAAATGACAATACTAGCAAAGCGCTAGCCATTGAAAATCTGGTTGGCGTGGTAAAGAGAATTGCAAGTGATAAGCAAGAATCCCCAGAGGTTTATGTAGAGACTGCTAATGTACTTCAAATGGAGAAACAGGATGAATATGAATCGTCTAGTCATGAACAACGATTTAATTTAGCGGAATACCAGTCTAGGTTAAATGAAAAAAGGATACTTCTTTCTGAATGGAATACCATTATGACTGACCACCGTACAATGCTAAGCCATAATAACCCTGAAAAAGAGAATAAAAGAGAAATGTCAAATCATGGTAAAAACGAAGTGGAAAGTGACATTTTGGACAATGAAAGCATTGCTGTTAAGAAGAAACGACGTAAGAAACGCCTTAATCGTTTAACTCATCCGATACTTGAAACGAAATCAATGATTGAAGTAGATGCCGATATTGAAGTTTTGGATGGAAAACCTGAGTCTGCTGAAATAACAGGTGAACTTGTCACTAGTAGCCAACTAAGCCAAGAAGAACAACAAAAAAGGTTGAAGATGCAATACCATGCATTAATGTTGCATTACCATGCGCTAATGATGAATGCAGCTGGAAATACGTCAGACGCTAAACTTGTTGGAAAAACGCCCTCTCATCTACCAGTAAGACGAACAAGTTCCGAAGAAATGGTAGAGAAACAGTACCGCTCATTAATGAAGCATGCAGAAAAGATGTACCATCAATTAAGAGATTTATGATAATACGGGTATGTTGGATACTGCTGGTCAAAAATTATAAGGAGCTGTGGACGTGAATAATATTATTCGAAGTCTTGTCAAACAAGTTGTCCAACTGGAGGTTTCCGGTAAAAATATATTAAAAGGTACTGTAATTGATTTAGGCACGGACACGATGGTGCTTTTTAATGGGGCGGAGTTTGTGTATATTCCCTTGGATCATATCCAAAATTTCAAGGTTGATGGCAATAATGACGAAGATATACAAGCCCCGGCAATGTTGCCGAGCATAAGTGCGGATGAAAATGACGTCGATTTAACGTTTACCAAGGTTCTTACACAAGCGCAAGGAAAGTATGTTGAAATTTATGTAACAGGCAACGAAGCCTTGCATGGCTATATCACGAGTATCAAGGATAACTATTTTGAATTTCAATCGCCCGTTTATAAAACGATGTACATTTCTTTGAGTCATGTAAAATGGCTAATTCCTTATGCTCAAAATGAGCTAGCTTACGGTTTGAATCTCCCAGTGCAGCCTAATAATGAGACGCTAGCAAGTACTTTTGAAGTCCAAGTTGAACAGTTTAAAAATGAAATTGTTGTGTTGAACATAGGAGGACCTAAGAGCCATATAGGGAAAATAACAAATGTCGAGCAACAAATTGCTGAAATTCAAACAGCAAGAGCGGATTCTAGTTATGTGAACTTGGGCCATATTAAGACGTTACATGTGGTGTGAATCAGTTGCAACTATGCAATTTTAATGATGGAAAGAACCTGTTTCAGGCTGACGATAAACCATCGACAGCCTATTTTTTTGTGGACAAGTTTTCGACATAGTTGTCCATTTTTTGCCCAGGCCAAATATACATTTTAAAACAGGTGGACATACATCCCGTCGTGGTATCAACGTGGTGAATATACATAAAAGGAAACGGACAAACAATAAAAAAGAAAGGATAAGCAGGTCAAGGAAACGGTCAAAAAAAAGAAAGGATATGTATATGTATGAGTGTTCAAATTGCTATTACCGGTTTGGTTTTCATAGTGACTATGTTAGTCATTTTTTGGAGACCTAAAGGGATGAATGAGGCTTGGCCAGCGTCGATTGGCGCAGGGATCATTCTTTTAACGGGCATTGTATCACACGCAGATATCATGGACATCATCAGTAAAATTGGTGGAGCATCCATTACGATTATTGCAACTATTGTTATGGCTGTTATATTGGAAAGTTTCGGTTTTTTCCATTGGGCAGCTGCAAAGCTAGCCCATTTCTCGAAGGGTTCAGGTCACCGTCTCTATTGGAATATCCAGTTGCTGTGCTTTTTGATGACACTTTTATTTAATAACGATGGGAGTATTTTAATAACGACACCAATTTTAATTTTACTACTTAAAAACCTCCGACTAAAACCACACCAACAAATACCTTATCTGTTAAGTGGCGCTCTCATTGCCACAGCTTCAAGCGCACCGATTGGTGTAAGTAATATCGTGAACTTAATTGCCCTGGAAATCGTGCATATGTCTCTTTGGATGCATACAGCTATGATGTTTGTTCCGGCAACGATAGGCTTGTTGTTTATGTCAGGCTTGATGTATGTGGTAGTAAAAAATAAGCTACCCAAAACATTACCTAGTTCCGCAAATGATATCGAAGAAATCTTTTTCAATAAAAATTTCCACCCATTAAAAACAAAGATTTCTGTTGAAACAAAACAAAAACGCACAAGATTTATGATGAAGATTTTACTGTTTGTCTTTGTCATGCGTTGTCTCCTTTTCGTTGCCTCTTTTATCAATGTTCCCATTGAACTTGTAGCAGTACTTGGCTCAGTTGTTCTGTTATGTTGGAGATGGTATCATTTGCGCACGAACCCGGTGGATCTTTTGAAGAAGACGCCTTGGCACATTCTTATTTTTGCCTTCTCTATGTATGTAATCATTTACGGCTTGCACAATGTAGGACTAACAGCATTGCTCGTGCGATGGTGCGAACCAATTGTAACGCAGGGACTTTTTCAAGCAAGTTTTATCATGGGCGGGTTAGTTTCAATACTGGCGAACATCTTTAATAATCACCCGGCTTTAATGATTGGGACGATTACTTTAACTGAAATGGGGCTAGATCCAATCACATTAAAGACTATCTATCTTGCGAATATTATAGGCAGTGACATGGGATCATTATTGTTACCGATTGGTACCCTTGCTTCACTAATTTGGATGAGTATCCTGAGACGAAATAAGATAAAAGTTTCTTGGAAAGATTATATGAGCGTATCGTTAATCGTCATACCGATAACAACAATCGTAACGTTAACATTGCTATACTTTTGGGTACAATTGGTCTTTGCCAATTGAAATCTAAGCTATTCCTGCTCATCTTTAGTCGTTCCTTGTATGTATATGTTATTGCATTGTCTATCGTGCATCCACCTTTTGATTATAAATCGATTGCCAGTCTTAACACATTGGTGGGTAATGCTGATTATTCACCTCTTCCCAAAAAGGTATTGCTAATTTTCGGAGAATAGCGTAAGGTTATAAATGATAGAAATTTAAATCAATTCAAAACCCAGACACAATTGAATAGTTTTTCTTATCTAGAGAGGTATAGGGACTGGCCCGTTGACACCTCAGCAACCGCCATAATTGGTACGGTGCTAATTCCAGCAGGTCGAGAAATCGGCTTGATAGATGAGGAAGAGACTTAGTCAAATGCGGAGTCTATTTCCTTTATCAACACAAAGGAGAGGCTCTTTTTTGTTTCAATTTTATGAATCAGTGGACATAGAGAGGGGATAGACAATTGGCAAATTTACTAGAGACGATGAAGGAACGTATTTTAATTGGCGATGGGGCGATGGGGACATTGCTTTATACGAATGGAGTAGACCGTTGTTTTGAGGAGCTAAATTTGACGCATCCTGAACAAGTGCTTCATATTCACCAAGCCTATATTGAGGCGGGGGCCGATGTGATTCAAACCAATACATATGGGGCCAACTATATCAAATTAGCACGTTATGGACTAGAGGATAGTGTGGAAAAGATCAATAAGGCAGCCGTTGATATTGCCAAAAAAGCTGCTGGTAAACATACGTTTATTCTCGGAACGATTGGTGGCATTCATGGTTCCAAAGCATCGATTGGCACGAAGGAAGAAATAGAACAGAGCTTTAAGCAGCAACTTCAATGTCTACTTATTGAAGGTGTAGACGGTATTTTGTTAGAAACCTATTACGATTTTGATGAATTAACGACTGTACTCAACATTGCACGTCAAGCGACGGATATACCAATTATTACTAATGTGTCTATGCATGAAGCAGGGGTATTACAAAATGGTTTAGCACTTGCGGATGCTCTGCAGCAGCTGGAAGCTTTAGGTGCTGATGTGGTTGGAGTCAACTGTGGATTAGGGCCTTACCATATGTTAAAAGCTTTAGAGGAAGTTCCTTTGACGAAGAAAGCCTTACTTGCTGTCTACCCAAATGCTAGCTTCCCGAGCTATACAGATGGCAAATTGACGTATGAAAATGAACCCGATTATTTTGGTAAACTGGCGCTTAATTTCCGTAAGGAGGGTGTCGGCTTGCTAGGGGGATGCTGTGGTACGACGCCGGCGCATATCCGTGCATTGGTTGAGGGGCTAACGAATCGGGTGCATGTACAAGACAAGCAAGTGAAAGCGCACGCGGCGAAAGTGAATGTTACCGAGTCGAAGAATCTTGATAAACCGACCTTGCTTGAAACGGTGAAAAAGAGACATTCGATTATTGTTGAACTAGATGCGCCTAAGCATTTAAACACGGCTACGTTTTTTGAAGGAGCCCAGGCCTTACATGACGCAGGTGTGGACGCTATTACATTGGCCGATAATTCCCTGGCATCACCGAGAATTTGTAATGCATCAATGGGGTCATTGGTTAAACAAAGAATTGGTGCAACACCGCTTGTCCATATCACATGCCGCGATCGAAACCTCATTGGCTTGCAGTCGCATCTTATGGGCTTGCACACAATGGGCATTACAGAATTACTGGCGATTACAGGAGACCCAACGAAAATTGGTGATTTCCCTGGCGCAACGTCCGTTTTCGATATGACTTCTTTTGAACTAATAACAATGATAAAACAGTTCAATGAAGGAATTTCTTGGTCTGGTAAGTCGTTGCAGCAGAAAACATCCTTTACAGTGGCGGCGGCGTTTAACCCGAACGTGCGTCATATCGACCGTGCTGTACAAAGAATGGAGAAAAAAATCGAAGCGGGTGCGGATTATTTCATCACACAGCCGATTTATAGCCCAGAGAAGATTATTGAATTATACGAGGCAACAAAGCATATTCAAGCACCGATTTATATCGGTATTATGCCGTTGACATCGTCGCAAAATGCAGAGTTTCTTCACAATGAAGTGCCGGGCATCAAGCTGACAGATGAAGTTCGCGCAAGGATGGGGCTATTTGCAGGAGACCGAGAGCAATCGACGCGAGAAGGCATAGCGGTTGCAAAAGAATTGATTGACGTGGCGTTAGAGCATTTCCATGGCATATACTTAATCACACCGTTTATGCGCTATGATATGACGGTCGATTTGACAGAATATATCAATGAAAAAGTGAGCGCTGGTGTTCACGCATAATCAGGTAAATCGGCTATGGCGGTCATAAATGTAGCTGTGCCAATTACAAACCCCCTTGTAAATGGATGGTCCATTTACAAGGGGGTTTATGTGTTTACAATGGACTCTTAGCCGTTGCTAATTTCTCCGCAACTTGTAAGGCTTGATCAAAATCAGCTATCAAATCATCGACATGCTCAAGGCCAACTGAAAAGCGTAGTAGACCATCTGTAATACCACGTTTTTCCCGTTCAGCTTTTGGCATAGCAGCGTGAGACATTTGTGCTGGATAGGATAGAATCGATTCAACTCCACCTAGACTAACCGCGAAAACAGGGATTTTGACGTTTTCAACAAACGCTTTTGCTGTCTCTCTGCTCGGCAAACGGAATGACAATACAGCACCTGCACTTGTTGATTGTTTGGCGTGGATCGCGTGACCTGGATGACTGGCTAAACCAGGGTAAAACACTTCCTCTACTAATGCATGTTTATCCAAATAGGTTGCGATTTTAGCAGCAGAGGCAGTTGACTGCGTGAAGCGAGCACCCAATGTTTTGATGCCTTGAATGAGTGCATAGGAATCTTGCGCACCTAAAATAGCACCGAAAGAATTTTGAATGAAAGCCAAACGATTGCCAAGCGCCTCATCCTTTGTGACAGCTAGACCTGCAATAATATCACTATGCCCCGACAAAAACTTCGTTGCACTATGCAGAACGATATCGACACCAAGATCGAGTGGACGCTGATAAAGAGGTGACATGAATGTATTATCAAGGAATGTTAAGCAATTATGCGCTTTGGCTATGTTGACCACAGCTTCAATATCCGTAATGCCAAGACGTGGATTGGACGGTGTTTCGATATAAATCAATTTCGTATTCGGTTGGATAGCTTGTTTGACAGCTTCCAAATCACCTAAGTCAACAAAAGTATGGTCGATACGAAACTTTGTTAATACCTCGGTAACAAAGCGAAATGTTCCGCCGTAGACATCTTCTGTTATGACAATATGATCGTCGGCAGACAATAGCATGAATGCGGAAGAAATTGCGGCAATGCCAGAAGCAAATGCTAGCCCTCTTGCGCCACCTTCTAAAGCTGCAATCGTTTTTTCCAAAGCTTCTCTTGTTGGATTGCCTGAACGGCTATAATCATAAGGACCAAATGTATCAAAGCTACTTTGATGGAATGTAGAAGACAAGTAAATCGGAACATTTACAGCACCTGTTTTTTGCTCGAAATCTCCACGTGTCGATGCGTGGATAATCGTTGTTTCTAAGCGTTCTTCACGTGAACTCATAGCTGTGGCACCTCACTTTTTAATGAAGCAAATACTTGTTTCAAATCGGCAATCAAATCATCCGTATCCTCTACCCCAACTGAAAAGCGTAACAGGCTGTTACAAACACCGCGACGTAGGCGTTCTTCCAATGGAATGTCGGCATGTGTTTGTGTTGCTGGATAAGTAATAAAGCTTTCCACGCCGCCAAGACTTTCAGCGAATGTAATGAGTTGCAGGTTTTCAAGAAATTGTCCAACCCACTCGCTTTCTTGCAGACGGAATGATAGCATGCCACCTTTTCCTGGATACAGCACGTCTTTGACAAGTGGTTCATTTTCCAAGAAATCCACAATGATTTTCGCATTCGCATCATGCTGCTTCATGCGCAAGTGAAGTGTTTTTAATCCACGGACGATTAACCATGAATCGAAAGGCGATAGCACAGCACCGATTGCGTTATGGTTCGAACCAAGTTTTGCACAAAGCTCCTCACCTTGTGCCACGACCAACCCTGCAAGCACATCATTATGTCCCCCAATATATTTCGTTGCGCTATGTAGGACGATATCAGCACCAAGTTCAATTGGTCTTTGGAAATACGGTGTGTAAAATGTATTGTCAACAATCAGTAGTAAGTCATATTTTTTAGCAAGTTCTGCATACTGAGCGATATCCGTTTCCTGCATTAAAGGATTCGTAGGTGTTTCAATGAAGAGAGCTTTTGTCTTAGCTGTAATCAATTTCTCCGTTTCGTGAACATCCGTAAAATCGGAGTACGACGTCGTAATACCATAGACATCTGCATAATAGTCGAGTAGGCGGTACGTTCCACCATAAATATCTTCCGGCCCAATCAATGCATCGCCTGAACGGAATAGAGAGAGTACTAATTGAATCGCAGCCATGCCTGAACTACAAGCATAGCCCTGATCTCCGCCTTCTAAATTAGCAATGCCTTCTTCTAAAATGGAACGCGTTGGATTTTTCGTCCGAGAGTAATCATAGCCAGTCGATTGACCAAGACCATCATGCTTGTAAGCTGTCGATAAATAAATAGGCGGGTTCACAGCACCCGTTTTTAGATCACTATTATTTCCTAGTTGTACAAGTCGTGTATCAAAACTTTTATTTGTCATTTTTTATCATCCTTTTTAATTTAATCAATTACGTCTTGGCGTAATTTCGTCCGAATTTTGAATTGTGCTTGAGGCATACAGGGAGGAATTGCAGTTCATTCCTCCTCGGGTGGAAGGATTGAACTGCATCCTTCCTTGTAGGTCATGCAGTCGTCGCGAACTTAGACTGCCTTCGTAACTCCCTTCAAAATTTGTTACATCCGCCGGAGGCTTAATTTGAATCGGCAGTGGGCTTTTGCCGATTCAAATTAAAAAAAGGACCCTCTAGTAGAAGAGGGCCCTCAAAAATATGAAGTCAATCTTCTCATCTGCAAGACGTTTACCGTCTAGTAGGAATTAGCACCATATCCTGAAATAGGCTGGTTGCTGAGACATCGTCGGGCCACTCCCTCCGTCTCTCTTGATAAGAATACAATTATTAAATTGTTAGAAAACATTAATTTATCCAACTCTATCATGTTATGAAAAAAAAGACAAGGGATTATCAATCCGCCTTGTCTTTTTTGATGATGGGGTCTTTATTCGTGACATCTAGAACGTCCAACAGGAAAACAAACACAGGAATCCCGATGATCAATCCCCAGACGCCGAAGAATTGTTGTGAAAAAATAAGCACGATGAACGTGTAAAAAACAGGCAAATCCGTTTTGGAGGACATGAGTTTCGGATTTAAAATATAAGCTTCAATAGCATGAATAATCATGACCGCTACAATTAAGTAGACGACTTTGAGTACACCACCAATGGTAAAAGCAATAAGTGTGAGTGGCACCATTGAAATAATGACGCCGGCAACTGGGATGAGCCCTAAGAAGAATACCATGATGGCTAATCCGATGATTTGCGGGAACCCGAGTACCATCAAGACAATCACTGACAAAAATGTATTCACAATTGCAATGATGAACTGTGCTTCAATCACTTTGCCAAATGTACGTGAAAACTTTTTGCCGAAGAACTCAATTTCATAATAAAATGGAGCTACTTTACTTTGTTTGAACTTATCAGTGAATTCAATTAAACGTGGTTTTTCCAATAGGAAAAATAAGCTTAATAGTAAGGCAATCAATACTTGAACACTTGTTTTACTAATATCTGTGAAAGATACTAATAGGAATGTAAATCCGTTTTCTATATAAGCGGTAATTTTCTCGCTAGAAATAAAGGATTCAATAAAGTGAATTAAGGGATTGTCGTGTGATTGTGTAGAAAAGTTCGTAATTTGTTTGATTAACTGGCTGATTTCGAGTGAGATAATTGGTAAATATTTAACAAGCCCTGCGGTTAGTAGACCAACAATCGTGGTATAGAGTAGGATAACAAGTATTTTTCGATTTATTTGGACGCGTTTAGCTGTAAACTCCATAAGTCGATTCATTAAAAATGCAAAAATAAATGTTAGCAAAATTAAATTCATCATGCTTCTTACGCTGTATAGAATGAAGATCATCAAACCGAAAATAATAACGCGCTTTACTCCTTTATTTCTAAAGAAATCAGTAATCACTTCCATATTTAGATATTACCCCTCGTAAATTATTTTGTTCGAAAATTATGTCGTAATATGCCTAATTATAGTATCAACCTAGAGGAAAGATATTACAAGCAGGAACTCTGCGAAATATTCATCTTTTTCTATATATGCTATCCCATTTGTATGTGAATATCATTGAGTTGAATCCTATTTTAATTGTTTACTGGATAATCGTAAAATGTCGTTTCATGTTATATCACTTCGAATTCACGGTAAATGGTGTATACTATTTAGTACCTAAAGTAATCGGAAGAAGGAGATTGTTATGAGTTCAAAATATGTAGATGACAGCTTGGCTTTACATACGGATCTTTATCAAATCAATATGGCGGAATCGTATTGGGCAGATGGTATTCATAATCGAAAATCAGTGTTTGAATTGTTTTTCAGAAGTTTACCGTTTGGCAATGGTTATGCGGTATTTGCGGGGCTTGAAAGAATCCTCGATTTTTTGCGAAATCTTCATTTCAGCGATAGTGATTTGGCGTATTTAAAGGATGAGCTCGGCTACGAAGAGGACTTTATTGGATATTTGAAAGAGCTACGTTTCACGGGTGATGTCTATTCAATGGTAGAAGGGGAATTGGTTTTTGCAAATGAGCCAATTATTCGCATAGAGGCACCACTCATCCAAGCGCAGCTAATCGAAACAGCTCTTTTAAATATCGTTAACTATCAAACGTTGATTGCAACAAAAGCGAGCCGCATTAAACAAGTCGTGAAAGACGAAGTCGTCATGGAATTCGGAACGCGTCGTGCGCATGAAATGGATGCGGCAATTTGGGGGGCACGCGCGACCATTATTGGTGGTATTGAAGCGACTAGTAACGTCCGTGCGGGTAAAAAATTCGATATTCCTGTATCGGGGACACACGCCCATTCGATGGTGCAAGCCTATAAAAGTGAGTATGAGGCGTTTCATTCCTACGCAAAGCGTCATAAAGACTGTGTTTTCTTGGTCGACACGTATAATACGCTGAAAATTGGGATTCCAACGGCGATTCAAGTAGCGAAAGAATTAGGCGATAAAATTAATTTCATCGGCATACGTCTCGATAGTGGCGATATTTCGTTTTTATCGAAGGAAGCGCGTCGCATGTTAGATGAAGCGGGATTTAAAGATGCAAAAGTGGTCGTTTCTAATGATTTGGACGAATATACAATTTTGAATTTGAAGGCTCAGGGAGCAAGGGTAGATGTCTGGGGAATCGGTACGAAACTGATTACTGCTTATGACCAGCCAGCACTTGGAGCAGTTTATAAAATTGTCTCTATTGAAGATGAAAAAGGTGAAATGGTTGATACAATCAAGATTTCATCGACGACAGAAAAGGTTACCACGCCAGGACGGAAGAAATTGTATCGCATCATTGATTTGGAAAATGGCAAGGCTGAAGGGGATTACATTACGATGTACGATGAAGATCCCGCGTCTGAAAAGCGCATTAAAATGTTCCACCCTGTCCATACATTTGTGTCGAAGTTTGTAACGAATTTTGAAGCAAAAAACCTGCATGTCAAGGTAGTTGAAAATGGGGATGTTATTTACGAAAATCCACCGCTGTTGCAAATGCGCGATTACGCAAAAGACAACCTGAATTTATTGTGGGATGAATATAAACGTTCGTTGAATCCAGAAGAATATCCTGTCGATTTAAGCCAGAAATGTTGGGATAACAAAATGCGTAATATCCAGGAAGTTCAGGAAATGGTGGAAGACTTTCTAGATATGTGAGGAGGTAGGACAGTGGGGACGCTACAAGAAAAGATAATTGGCGAGTTGAAGGTGCAGCCTGTCATTGATCCTAAGGAAGAAATTCGTAAGTCCGTTGACTTTATGAAAGCTTATGCCAGAAAAAATGCGTTTTTGAATGGCTTTGTATTAGGGATTTCAGGTGGTCAGGATTCAACGTTGGTCGGAAAACTTGCACAGCTTGCTGTCGATGAATTGAATAGTGAGGTAGGAGCTAATCACTATAAATTCATTGCGATTCGGCTGCCATATGGTGCTCAATTTGATGAAGAAGATTGTCAAGATGCTCTAGATTTTATCGAGCCGACGCTGGTGTATACAGTGAATATAAAAGAAGCAGTTGATGCGAGTGAGCGCACATTACTAGCTGCGGGTGTGAAGCTGACGGATTACGCCAAAGGTAATGAAAAAGCGCGAGAACGGATGAAGGTTCAATATTCTGTTGCTGCAATGCATAACTGCGTGGTACTGGGAACAGATCATGCGGCGGAGGGCATTACCGGATTTTACACGAAGTTTGGGGATGGTGGCGCTGATCTGATGCCGATTGCAAGATTGAACAAGCGGCAAGGGAAACAGTTGCTGAGTGAACTCGGTTGTCCAGCTCACCTCTATTTGAAAGTGCCTACTGCAGATCTTGAGGAAGATAAACCAGCGTTGCCGGATGAAGTCGCCCTTGGTGTTTCATATGACCAAATTGATGATTATCTTGAGGGAAAAGCCATTCCAGCAGAGCCTCGTGAAAGACTCGAGAATTATTTTTTACGCTCACAACATAAACGACATATGCCGATTACGATTTTTGATGATTTTTGGCGATGAAAGTAGAAAGGCCTCCTTCGGGGGTCTTTTTGCTATTTAATATTCTCCGGCAGAAGTGCCCTGCCGAAGAATATTAAGCCTCCGGCGGATGTCACAAATTTTGAAGGGAGTGAAGAAGGCAGTCTAAGTTCGCGACGTCCTGTCGCAACGACTGCATGACCTACATCCTGTAGGCCTCAAGCGCAATTCAAAATTTGGACGCAATTACACCAAGGTGTAATTGATTGGCTTAAGTTGTATGGAAAACGGTTATCCTGTATGATGAAATTATATTTTGTTAATATTCGGATAAGGTGATTAATGTATCCAATTGGGGGTTCTGGAATGACATATAAAGAAACGATTGAGAAGGTCTTGACGAATATTGAAAAAGTAATGATTGGGAAACGCGATATTGCAGAGTTAAGCGTAACGGCGCTACTTGCGGGTGGACATGTTCTGCTTGAGGATGTGCCAGGTGTTGGGAAAACGATGATGGTCAAGGCTTTAGCAAAGTCGATAGGAGCAAATTTTAAACGGATTCAGTTTACACCAGATTTACTTCCTTCTGATGTTCTCGGAGTGTCTATTTACAATCCAAAAGAGATGGAATTTGAATTTAGACCTGGGCCGATAATGGGCAATATTGTACTTGCAGATGAAATCAATCGAACATCACCGAAGACGCAAGCGGCATTATTAGAGGGGATGGAAGAATCCTCTGTGACGATTGACGGTGAAACAATTCGAATTCCACAACCGTTTTTTGTCATGGCGACACAAAATCCCATTGAGTATGAAGGGACGTACCCGTTGCCAGAAGCACAATTGGATCGCTTTTTATTCAAATTAAAAATGGGCTACCCAACGAGGTGGGAGGAAACAGAAATACTGAGCCGAGCTGAAAAATCAGTGCCTCTCGACAAGTTAGAAACGGTTATTTCTCTTGCTGATTTGAAGGATTTGCAAAATGCTGTCACAGATATAATTGTCGATGAAACGATTAAATCGTACATTGTGGATTGTGCTGCGCAAACGCGTAACCATCCTTATGTCTATCTAGGTGTTAGCCCCCGTGGTTCATTGGCGCTTATGAAAGCATGCCAAGCTTATGCGTTACTAAAAGGCAAAGCTTATGTCACACCAGATGATGTTCAGTACCTTTCGCCGTTCGTTTTTGGACATAGAATGATTTTGAAGCCTGAAGCTAAATATGAAGGGATTTCCACGAAGGAAATCGTCGACCGGATATTGACGAAGGTGCATGTGCCTGTTAATAAGGTCGGGATCAAATGACGAAGATAAGAAAAGTGCTCGATATTTCAGGTCGATTTCTTTTTGTGTTAGCTATTCTAGCTCTGACTTTTATATTTGCGATGTTTCAGGGAGGTAAAGTTAGTTGGACCATTTTTTATTGTCTATTGCCTTTCGTTATATATTCTACATTGCTATTTTTCTATCCCCTTTCGGAAATAAGTGTGAAACGATCGATCCGCACAGAGGGAATCCAAAATGGTGGTAAATTTCTTGTGTCATTATTAGTGAAGCGTAAAAGTCGTTTTCCGCTACTCTATACGGTTGTGACGGAGAAGTGGGCAGAGGATGCCCAGGATTTGGTGGCAGACAATCGACTGAAACAGCTGTTCATTTTTGGATTTCGTAAAGAAATGGAATGGCAATATGAAATTGAACAGATGCCCAGAGGAGAACATGTATTGCAAGGGGTAATGGTTGAAATATCCGATTTTTTTGGATGGTTCCGCAAAACGAAGTTTATTGATGCAAAGGATACGATTCTTGTGTTTCCAAAAATAATCGACCTCCACTATGTCTCGTTCGATACGCAATATGACCGTGGTACGCTAGCTTCGCTGCTGAATATTGTCAAAGATACGACAATGGCGACGGGCGTCCGAGGGTATCAGCCAGGAGATCGGGTAACGTGGATTCACTGGAAATCTTTTGCTCGGACACAGACGTTGATGACGAAAGAGTTTGAGGATAGGCGATCGCAAGAGTTGTTTCTACTCCTAGATGGTAGAGTGTCTGCAACATTTGAGGAACAAGTAGAACTGACTGCATCCATTATGAAAGAGGCTTCGAGCCATCAGGCGAATCTTGAATTGATGACAACAGGACTTGAATCTTCCATATTCCCTTATATCCAGTCTGAAGAACAATTGCATCAGGCGTTTGTTCATCTTGCCAAAATAAAGCCCGTAGAGCAAGAGAGAGTAGCACCGTTAGTGGATTTGGGGATGGGACTTCAGCTGGGGGGGCTTGTTGTTTTGATTACTGGAAAGCCGGATAGAATTTTTATGCAGTCTGTGCTTCGCAGTGTTAAAAATGCTAAATCTATCATTTGTTTTGTTGTGGTGAAAGACAATGAATCGACATCGAAAGAGCTTGAAAATGATATCCGGACAGTGAAATCAGAGGGAGTCGTTGTGCATGTACTAGGACGAGAACAGTTTAGGGAAGCTTTTAAAGAGGTGACGAGCCGATGACTGGGACACGAATTGACTGGAGGCTTTTAGTTCTTCTATATACACTTGGATTCGTTCTATTAAGGGAATGGCTCATGCCGGTGATGGAATTGACCGATACTGATTATTTGGGACTATTTCTGCTTTTTGTCGCCATAGCTTTTTTATTGGCGTTGATAGGAGCAAGATGGTGGATAACTGTTCCGGTAAAAATCATTTATATCGTTTGGGTCATCCATTATGTCTATTTAGATAAAGTGCTATTTTCAAAGGATACGATTTTTTTTATTTCCAAAGATATTCTATCAAACGTGTCGATTATTATAGGCGGGGATTGGGATAATATTACGAATCCATTCAAAACCGCTTTATTTTTCTTTCTATTATGGATGACAACCTATCTTATCCGCCATTGGATTGAGGTTAGGAAAAGTATTTTACTTTTTTATATGATGACGGTTGTTTTTATCGCGACGATTGATACGTTTAGTCCGTATTCCGCGGAAGGTTCTATTTTCAGAATCATGGTGACGGGATTATTATTACTGGGACTTCTATTTATAGCTAAACTTATGGAGAGACATAATCGTTCTATTTCGGATGGTGCACTCATCGTACTCTTGTTGCCACTTCTTTTTACGGTAGTAGTGAGTGGAACCTTTGCAAAATTTCTTCCGCAACAGGAACCTATTTGGCCGGATCCAGTCCCTTATTTTAAATCGATTGTCCAAGGTACTGGGACAGGTGGTAGTGGTGCTGGTGTTTCGAAAAGCGGCTATGACACGAACGATACGACACTAGGGGGTTCATTCGTCCAGGATGATACGGTTGTTTTTGAAGTGAAAGTAGCGGAAAAACAATATTGGAAAATCGAGACGAAGAATACGTATACATCAAAAGGTTGGGAGCAAGTACCTGCAAATGATGTGCGGATAACTTATCCTCCTAGTATGGAACTAGGGGATCCTGAAAATTATGCAGAAACGTCGGATAAACAACAGATGCTGGCCGAATTTCAAGTGTTTGAGCCCTTTACGTTTATTGTTTACCCTTATGGCATTCATAAAGTGCACGCAATAGGTGATGCACTTTTCCTTCATTCGAAATTGTCGGGGAAGTATAGTACTACAATTGGTGGGAGCGAAGGTTCACTTGGTACGTATGACATCGAATTTAAAGAACCGGATTATAGTTTAACAGCGTTAAGGGCTACGAAGATGGCGGATTACGCTACTGAAGATGAAGACTTTACGCAATACTTGCAACTGCCAAGACAATTGCCGCAACGTGTCAGAGAGCTAGCAGAAGAAATAACGGCAGAGCATGATAATGTCTATGAAAAGGCGAAAGCAATTGAGAAATATTTTAGTCAAAACGGATTTGTCTATACACAACAAGATGTTGCGATTCCCAAAGCAGGCGAAGATTATGTCGATCAGTTCCTTTTTGATACGAAAAGTGGCTACTGCGATAATTTTTCAACATCTATGGTAGTCATGCTGCGCGCACTTGATATCCCCGCGCGTTGGGTGAAGGGCTTTGCACCAGGAAATATTATCTTGAATGATGCGGGGGAACGGGTTTTCCAGATTACAAATAACGAGGCGCATTCATGGGTAGAAGCCTATATGCCGGGAATTGGTTGGATGCCATTCGAACCGACGATTGGGTTTAACGGCTTGGCAGATATCGATTATGACTTGGAGCTGGATTTAGCTAATCCGGAAATTCCTGAACAGAAAGAGCCGGAGCAACCGAAGCCAGAGCAAAAAAAGAAGCCTGTGAGAGCCGAAAAGGATTTTGATGTTGATAAATACTTCGGTTCAATTGGTGCATGGCTGAAAGCTAATTGGTGGGCAATCGTGGCTTGCGTAATCGTACTGGGGCTTATTGTTTGGAGATTGTTTGTCGTAAGGGTGAAGTGGTTACCACGCGTACTGATTTACGCGAGTCGATTTGGAAAAGCTGATTGGGTTACATTCGACAAACAGTATAAAAGTCTATTGAAGCAACTAGATCGTTTAGGACTGAAACGTGCGAGTGGTATGACCTTATCCGATTATGCAACGACTGTGGATGATTATTTTGGTGGAAGAAGGATGAGGCAACTGACAACAGCTTACGAAAAAGGTTTGTATGGTGGTAATACAACCGATCATGAGTGGGGATTATTACAAGAAATATGGAAAGATTTAATTAATAGGACTTCGGGTTGAGTTTGAGGTATAATCGCAGGGGATAAAATGTTCGAAATATAATTCGGTTACCGATGAAGTGAAAAACATTTGGTAAAACAGCCGGAAAAGGGTAGAATAATAGGATTAAGAGGGAGGTTGCATCAACTTGAAGCAGGATAATATTTTAGTATTGGATTTAGGTAGTAGTGAGAATACAACAATTGCCCGTTGGATTCGTGAACTAGGTGTGTATAGTGAGATTCACCCCCATGACATTACAGCTCAAAATATTGAACAGTTAAAAACGGTAAAAGGGATTATTTTAAACGGTGGTAAAAATAATATCATTGATGGCGAAGCAATCGATGTATTAGATGAAATTTACTCTTTAAATATTCCGGTCATTAGCGTAAACCACCCATCAGAAAAAGCATTGAAAGTGCTAGAACAATGGCCAAGTGAAGAAGAAACGAAAGCATTGTTAAAAGATTTCGTTTTCCATACATGTAAAGCGGAAGCGAACTGGAATATGAAAAATTTCGTTGATGACCAAGTTGCTTTACTTCGTAAACAAATAGGCGATAAGAAAGTATTATTAGCTCTTTCTGGCGGTGTAGATTCGTCTGTTGTTGCAGCATTATTAATCAAGGCAATCGGTAAGCAGTTAGTTTGTGTGCATGTAAACCACGGTTTAATGCGTAAAAACGAGTCTGAGGGCGTTATTCAAATGTTCGAAGAAGACTTGGAAGAAAACCTTGTTTACGTGGATGCAAGTGAACGTTTCTTAGGCAAACTAAAAGGGATAGACGGCTCGGAAGAGAAACGTAAAATTATCGGCAATGAATTTATTCGCGTATTTGAAGAAGAAGCGCGCAAATTTGAAGGGATTGACTTTTTAGCACAAGGAACAATCTATCCGGATATCGTAGAATCCGGCACGAAAACACATAAAGTCGTCAAATCTCACCATAATGTTGGAGGACTTCCAGAAGATATGCAATTTGAATTAGTGGAGCCGTTATTCCAATTATTCAAAGATGAAGTACGTGCATGTGGTGTTGAGTTAGGTCTTCCACATGATATGGTATATCGCCAACCATTCCCAGGACCAGGTCTAGGTGTGCGTGTTTTAGGTGAAATTGAGCCTGATCGTCTAGAAGCAGTACGCGAATCAGATGCTATTTTACGCGAAGAATTTGCACTCGCAGGATTAGATCAAAAGGTTTGGCAATACTTCACGGTTGTGCCAAACTTCAAATCTGTCGGTGTACGCAACAATGAGCGTACATATGAATATCCAGTCATTATTCGTGCAGTAAACACTGTAGATGCGATGACAGCAACAGTGGAACAAATCGAATGGCCAATCCTTCTAAAAATCACTGATCGGATTATTAATGAAGTGAAAAATATTAACCGCGTGTGCTACGACCTGTCTCCGAAACCAGGCGGCACGATTGAGTGGGAATAAATCAATTACGCCTGAGCGTAATTGCGAATCGAACAGCGAAGGGTTCGATTTGCCGTATTTCTGCGTTTTTTGCAGAAATTAAGGCACATAGATAAGTTCGATTGACCCCTTTCAAAATCCGTGACATCCGCCGGAGGCTCTATTTTGTTCAGCGGGTGTTTGAATACTCCTTAAGCAGGGAACAAAGTCACGTTTATCTCTCCACCTATGGAGGTGGGAGTCTTTTGCTGAATAAAATAGAAGTTATCGTATAAAACCGGGGATATGGCCCGGAAGTTTCTACCGAGACACCTTAAATGTTTCGACTACGATTACAGCGGAAGGGATATCCCTTCCGTTGTTTTTGGGGAGTATACGGTATTACTACGTATGCTTCTTTTTTGATTTTTAAAAATATTATTCTGAGGATGGTTCAAATGAAAAAGTATTTTGAGTTCGACAAGTTAGGTACGAACTATCGCCGTGAAATTATCGGTGGACTGACTACATTTCTAGCAATGGCCTATATCCTCGTCGTCAATCCGTTGATGTTGTCGCTCGACGCTGTTCCCGATTTACCGGACGCAATGCGCATGGACAAAGGTGCGGTATTTGTAGCAACTGCGCTTGCAGCGGCTGTAGGGTCACTATTTATGGGACTTATCGCGAAATACCCAATTGGATTGGCGCCAGGCATGGGGCTGAACGCCTTCTTTGCTTTTTCAGTCGTGTTAGGAATGGGGATTCCTTGGCAAACAGCATTAACAGGGGTGTTATTTTCAGGTCTTATTTTTATCGTTTTATCACTTACAGGTTTACGTGAAACTATTATTAATGCCATCCCCACGCAGCTAAAATTTGCAGTAGGCGCCGGAATCGGTCTTTTTATCACATTCCTCGGACTTCAAAATGCAAAAATTATCGTTGCTGACCCGAATACACTTGTCACGCTTGGGGATCTTTCACGTGGTCCGACGTTGCTAGCTATATTTGGTCTTGTCATCACAGTTATTATGATGGTACGCAAAATCAATGGTGCAATCTTTTACGGTATGATTACAACGACTATTGTAGGGATGATTGTCGGTTTGATTGGTATGCCCGACAAGATCGTCTCCCAAGTACCAAGTGTGACACCTACATTTGGCGCAGCGTTCGACGCGATATTCCAAGATCCTGCTTCTTTGCTTACGACTCAATTCCTTGTCATTGTCATTACGTTCTTATTTGTAGACTTCTTTGATACGGCAGGTACACTTGTCGCGGTTGCGAATCAGGCAGGCCTGATGAAAGAAGATAAGTTGCCACGAGCTGGTAAAGCACTTCTTGCAGATTCATTGGCAACTGTTACTGGCGCTGTTTTTGGAACGTCGACAACGACTTCCTACATTGAATCATCTGCTGGAGTTGCCGCGGGAGCAAGAACAGGTTTTGCTTCTATTGTAACGGGATTATTATTCTTACTTGCTTTGTTCTTTTCGCCGTTATTGTTCGTTATCACTTCGGAAGTGACTGCACCTGCGTTAATCATAGTCGGTGTATTGATGGTATCAACATTAGGTAATATTGAATGGACGAAGTTTGAAATTGCAGTTCCTGCGTTCTTTACAATTATCGCAATGCCGCTGACATATAGTATCGCGACAGGAATCGCTATAGGTTTCATATTCTATCCAATTACGATGATCTTGAGTGGGCGTAAGAAAGAGATTCATCCTATTATGTATGGCTTATGGGTTATCTTTGTCTTGTACTTTATCTTTATTAAGTAAATATAATCATAGAAACAGCTCCCTTAAGCGATAAGGGAGCTGTTTTTTATAGGAGCTTAATAATAATTAATAAAAACTTTACAAAACTGTTGACTTTCGTTTTTTAGGGTGGTATATTAAATAAGCAGTCGACGAGAACGACAAAAAACGACAGCGAGTTACACCAAATGAACCTTGAAAACTGAACAGCAAAACGTCAATGAAATATAGCGAGAATGCTTAACGCATTCGAGCGAAACGTTTCTAAGTAAATCGATTTTCGTCGAATGAACAGAAACACACACAAGAATCTTCGGATTCTAGTCAGCAAGAAATGAGCTATTCATTTTCTTCTATTATGGAGAGTTTGATCCTGGC
>NZ_JAWLIQ010000037.1:0-20485 GCF_033485175.1 Sporosarcina sp. YIM B06819
TACAGACACAAAACAAAGCTGCATAATTTTTAAAAGCGTATTTTTTGATAGAGGAGCAGTCTAAGCTCTTGAAAAAGATGATTTATGAAATTGATTCAATCACCATATAATATATAAGTTTCTTAATTCAACAACTTTGCAGAAAGTCTTTTAGGAGGCAATAAAAAGGGGCAACTAAATAATGATTACTAGAGAAAAATTAGAAAATAATCAAGTTTGGCTATATGTCATTATACTCGTGATAGCGGCCGGATTTGGATTAATCGTTCCAAATATCGCAGGACAATTAGATATAACAATTTCTGCTGTCATCGCTGTTTTAATGTACAGTATGTTTTCACAGATTCCTTTTACCTCTTTAAAAGAGTCGTTCGCTAATCGACGTTTTATCTTGGCTCTATTAACAGTTAACTATATTGCAGTACCTATTGTGGTATGGATTCTATCCGAGTTATTACCTGAACATCCACCGTTATTGCTAGGGGTCTATTTAGTTTTACTCACCCCTTGTATTGATTATGTCATTGTTTTTACAGCACTAGGCCGTGGCAATGAAAAGGTTATGCTTATGTCTACACCCATTCTTTTCATTACACAAATGCTCCTATTGCCTCTATATTTATGGCTGTTTATGGGAGATGAAGCAAAAGGTATTGTGGAACCAGGTCCATTCTTAGAAGCCTTTTTCGGTCTCATCGTTATTCCACTAGGAATCGCTATCGCCATACAGTTATTCGCAAGAAAAGCATCTATCGGTAATAAAATAGTAGATCTATCAGCGTGGCTACCTGTTCCATTCATGGCACTGACTCTTTTTGTTGTCGTAGCCTCTCAGATTGGCAAATTATCTACCTATATGGACCTCATCATCAAAGTAATTCCAATATATATCGCTTTTATGATCATCATGCCCATTATTTCTCGATGTATCGCTAAGTGGTTTAACCTCGATACAGGATCAGGTCGTGCCCTTATCTTCAGTGGATCAACACGAAATTCGCTCGTGGTTCTTCCTCTTGCCTTGGCTTTGCCCAATGATGTAAGCACGTTAGTAGCCGCCATAATCGTAACACAGACAATCGTTGAACTTATTGGCGAACTAATTTACATTCGGTTAGTACCCACTTTACTATTACGCCAACAAAAAATGTGAAAGTCGACGGATTCTCAAAATAAGGAATTCGATTTGGTTGTTATTTATTTTTATCTTTGTTATGATAATTAAACGCCTAATTTTAGTGAGTGATGAAAAATGATACAGCTTACGTATACACCAAACTATATTTTTGTGACCCAAACCCTTGACTGATATCAGTCAAGGGTTTTTGTTGCCTAAAGGCAGGAATTTCCCTTTAGGTAATTGACAAAAAAATTAAAGTTTAAATGAAACTGCTGCATATCAAATGTTGATGGGAGTGAAAGTATTGGAAACTCAAAAATACAATGATCTTAAATTAGGAGAACGTGGTGCAATCCTTAGTATTATTGCTTATATATTCCTTTCCATTATTAAATTAGTTGTTGGATATTTGACTGACTCCGCGGCTTTAAAAGCAGATGGCTTAAACAATACAACGGATATCATTGCATCCGTAGCTGTTCTGATAGGATTAAGACTTTCTCAAAAGCCACCTGACAAAGACCATGGTTACGGCCATTGGAAAAGTGAAACCATTGCCTCCATGGTCGCTTCATTCATTATGCTGGCAGTCGGGATTCAAGTATTAAATGAAGCAATTACCTCCGTTTTCCAAGGTGGTAAAGAGTCTCCTCATATTGGCGCTGCTTATGTAGGTATATTTTCTGCATTCGTTATGTATTTTGTTTACCGCTACAATAAAAAATTAGCCGAAAAAATTAATAGCAAAGCAGTTATGGCCGCTGCAAAAGATAACATTTCTGATGCTTGGGTAAGTATAGGAACAGCTATAGGTATTTTAGGATCACAATTAAATATGCCATGGTTGGATACACTAACTGCCATAATCGTTGGCCTATTAATATGTAAAACAGCGTGGGATATCTTCAAACAAGCCTCACACGAACTTTCAGATGGATTTGATGTAGATAAAATTAAACTATATGAGGATATCATCAGAAAAGTGGACGGAGTTATAGATATAAAAAAAATTAAAGGAAGAAAATACGGGAATAATGAAGTAATTGATGTTGTTATTTTAGTCGATGCATCGTTAGATATTAAAGGCGCCCATGATATAGCAAGCCTTGTTGAAAAAGTTTTGATAAATAACTATGGTGTTTACGATGTACATGTCCATGTGGAGCCTGAATTAAATAGGGATTGATCAGTAATTTTACTTTTTATTCTGACAGAGACAAATAACAATAAGTTGTTTAATTCTGCTGCTATAAATATGAAAAACACCATTTGGAAAATTCAAATGGTGTTAAAATAGTTGTTTATTATTCTTTGATATGTGCTTATTTTATTCAAAATTAGTAACAATAACGTCGTTTGAAAATCAGGTCTTGCCGAACTAAACCTATCATTTAGCAGGAAAGGTAAAATGCTTCCTGAAAAGGAGTTTAACCAGCACAACAAGATAATTTTGATACGTCTTTATCAAACGTAAGGGCAGCTAATTTTAACCCTTCTGACATTGTTAAATAGGGAGCAAGGGTTTCACGAAGATCTTCTACGGCTAAACCGAATTTGACAGCCAATGTCGCTGCATAAATTACGTCTCCTGCGTTTTCTGCTACCACATGAGCCCCTAAAATTTTCAATGTTTTCGCATCTGCCACCAGTTTAAACACGCCTGTCGTTTCCCTGTTCACCAAGGCTCTTGGAACAGCATCTAACGGCAAGACGGATGTTTTCACTTCATGGCCTTTCTCTTTTGCCTGTTGCTCTGTTAAACCAACCGTTGCAATCGCTGGGGCTGTAAACGTAACTCCCGGCACTACTTCTAAATTCAACCTTTTGTTCAGTCCGCCAACAGCATTTCCTGCCGCAATTCCACCTTGATAGGCTGCCACATATACGAATTGTGGACCAAGCGTAACATCTCCCGCTGCATAAATACGTGAATTTGTTGTTTTCGAATAATCATCTATTATAATTTCACCACGGGATCCTACTTCAACACCTGCTACCTGTGAATTCAAGTTTGCAGTATTTGGCGTTCTTCCTGTAGCGACCAGCAATTGATCGGCTTCAATGGTTCGTTTCTTACCATTAACCTCAACATAGACCTTTTTAATATCTCCATCTTGTTCAACTCGTTCAAAGGATGCTCCTGTCACTAAGTTTACCCCTTGTTCTGTCAAGGCTCGCGTGATTACTTCTGAAACCTCAGGATCGTATTCCTTTAACAGACGCGGGCTTCTTTGAATCAATGTGACTTCTGAGCCCAGGTTATGGAAGAGTTGTCCTAATTCCATGCCGATATAGCCGGAACCGATAACCGCAAGACGCTTGGGAACCTTTTTTAATTCAAGCAACGTCGTGCTTGTTAAATAATCGACCTCATCCAGTCCTGGAATGTTTGGCACTGCTGGTGAAGCACCCGTCGCGATCAAGAATCGTTTTGCTATCATTTGGTTTCCATTGACTTCAACTGTACTTTCATTTACAAATTTCGCTTCACCTTTTATTAATTCAAAACCGTATTCATCAATTAAATTCACATACTTTGTATTTCTTAATTCATTTACTAACTCATTTTTTTGAGTTACTAATGGTTCTAAATCAACTTCTTTTGCTGTAATGTGTAATCCCATAAATGGATTATTTCTTGCCAAATGATTGATTTTCCCTGCTCTCAACAAGATCTTGGATGGTACGCATCCGATATTAACGCATGTTCCGCCCACCGTACCACGTTCGATCATCGCAACTTTTGCGCCTAAACCCACAGCTTCGATGGCAGATGAAAAGGCTGCTGCACCAGAACCAATGATGATGTAGTCATAATCATCTTTGCAACCTAAATCAACTTTTACTTGCGTTTGTAAATCCTCAACTTCACCTGGATGATATTTCGCTTCAGTAATCGCATTTTTAGCTGTTTCAACTTCTACGTCATTTTGAAGCTCAAATACAGCTTCCCCACGACGAAAATCAACTTCAATACACTTTGCACCTATATTTTCCAACGCAACTGAAACATGATGTTCACAATTTGTACAAGTCATTCCTTGAACGTTAATTCGATATTTTTTCAATACTATTCCTCCGTCCTTAAATTTCTAGTAAAGTTTCAATAATGGGGCATTCATAAATATCTTTGTTTGCGGGACATCTTTCTTTTAGATTGATAAGCATTTGTTCGATTTTTTTGAGATCTCGAATTTTCTGTTGAATGTCCTCTATCTTATAAACAGTGAAATCATACATATTACGGCACTTGGCTTCATCACAATCTACCACACCTAAAAGCTTATCAATTTCATTTAAAGTAAAACCTAATTCCTGAATGCGCTTAATGAAATTTAATCGGTCAACGGTTTGTTCTGTGTATATTCGATATCCTGACTCTGTACGAGAAGGTTTCGGCATCAATCCTAATCGTTCATAATACCGAATGGTTTCTTTATTAACGTTACATTTCTCAGCCAGTTCCCCAATATGAAACTCCATTTGTTTCACCCCATACGAATTATAAACCCTGTACCTAAGTACAGGGTCAATTTATATCTAGTTCCCCCAAAAATAGAACCACCTAACAGGGATGCCAATTCGTGTTTTTTAAAATTATTCGGCTTGTTGATTCAAGTTTAATACCCCTGGAATTAAACTGTTACTGATATATAGAAGGCCATTTTTAATTTATACTTTTATAGACTTGTCATTACTAAAAGGATCTACGGTAATTAACTCCTTCTTGTCTGTTAGTTTGTTTCGTCTTACTCATTTCGACATTTGGGTAGGTACTCATCGCCCTCTACATAAAAATGGTAGCGGTGGCCAAGGCACTGGTCTCCGCCACTATCATCCTTAATAATAAAACAAATATGCACCCATCAGACAAAAACCGATTAATGCAACCAGTAGGCTATAAATATTCGATGATTGCCTAATTGATTCAGTTAGGATTTCCTTAATCGTTACCATATATATAGTTCCAACTGTCAAACTTATTAAGAATGCCCATAATAGATTATTTTGCATGCCCATCATTTCCCCAACTAGTGCCCCAAGCGCAATGGGAACAGCTACGAAAATAGAGAGAAAGAATAACATAAAAATACTAGGCCCAGCTATAAATAATGGTGTAAATAGTATCATACCTTCGGGAATATTGTGCAATATTAGTGCTTGTAATAAAGCTATGCTTAATTGAGATTGTTCACTGGCCCCGAGGACTACTCCCATAGGTAGATTATGGATAGAGATAATTAGAGCTAGGAATAAACCTAGCCTTCTATTCTGATGTTTGTGTGATGCCTTTGTAATTACAGAGTTCTTATGAACCCGCATATGGATGAGTTTGAATATAAAAACTCCGGCTAAAAAACCCAACAAAAAAATAAGCCAATTGCCCAGTTGTATAGCTTCCGGTGCGATTTCAAAACTAATTAATCCTAAGATTAGCCCAGTGCATACCGCGTAGATAGTACCAATGCTTTTCTTAAAACCATTAATAAGACCAGCAATAACCCCTCCTACGCCAATTCCAGCAAAAGTTGATAAAAAACCGATAAACCAGACATGAGTCAATAAACCATCCTTCGATTGTTTGTCTCTATGTTTATATGACCATTGAATAAAAATTATGCTATATATGTTGAAATTAAGTCTCCTACTAATCCCGCTTCGGCGCTAGGGGGAGGCCTCCCGTGATAAGTCAGGCTGGGGAACGCCAGTCTTATCACTTCGGCTACCCGTAGAAGGCGCCTTCGCTCGAATCACATAGACATTCATAACTTCAATATCTATAGTGACTTATTTATATAAGTTCAACTTAGTATTGAATATCATTTCGGAAGGGGGTAGCGTCGGAAATGCGGATTTACAACGTTAAGGAATTCCAAATAAAAAAATAATTTATCGGCGTTGTAAGAGAAAAGCTTTTTCGACTTTCCATGAAAATTAGGGGTTCTATTTATAATACAGATTTCCGATTATTAAGGAATCAACTTTTTTTCATTTATCTTGTGCAGTTAAAGGCGAACTTAATAGGGTGATTATAACTTTCGTTTAACATTCTTCAGCATTATTTTGCTATGCGGAAAACTTGGTATGCTCACCATGCTGTAACTTAAATCCTGATCAGGAACCTCATATTCCATTCGATTGACCAGATAATCAAGACTTACTTTCATGACTTCAATTGTGACCCACTCCCCAGCACAACGATGTCCTATAAAGTAATCACCACCACCCTGTGGAATAAAGCCAAAGGGGCTTCCTTCCCATTTGGCAAACCGATTAGGGCTGAACACATCAGGATTTTCCCAAGTTTCAGGGTCATGATTGGTACCATAAAGATCCAGTAAAGTTAATGTACCTTCTTCAAATTTATTATCGTTCCAAATGAAATCCTTTTTTACCAATGCCACGACAAAGGGAAAAAACGGATAAAAACGACGAACCTCCTGTACAAATATTTGAGCATATTTCTCATCGTGGGATTCAAGTTTCTTCCTTTCTTCCGGATGATGGTGCACTGCCAGTGCCGTGAAATTGATGAATATAGCGATCGCCACAATAGGTCTCAAGATATTGATCACTTCCACAGCAGCAGTCTGATTATCCAGAAGATTCCCTTCCAGATCGCGATGCTAGGCAAACCTGTGTAATGCAGTATTTTCAGGGGGATTCATTTTCCCATCACGAACCTCATTAATGAGTTCTCCAATCCACTTCTCTACCCGATTCCGTGCATTTCTTCCTAGCCAATGAGCTGGACCAACAGTAGCCGTCGACTCGAACATCGCTACCAAATCTTTTGTCAGCTTCTTCACTTCGTCTTCCTGTACCGGTACACCTGCCCACTGACAGGCTGTCCTGCACATAATTTCCTGCACTTCTTCATAAAGAACAACCTTATCCATCTGTCCCCATTTATCCACCGCCATTTCCCACTGGTTGTTTGTAATGCCGGCCAGTTTTTCAAGCCTGTTAGGAGACATGATCGACATAAACATTTCCTTGCGGTGCTTATGGTTCTGTCCATCTAACGCCTGAACACCATTCTTGCCAAACAATGTTTGCGCTGCCCAATTTGGTGCTGCATCTTTCCTTTTGAATTTCTCAGTGTCATAAAAAACTTCGGCAGCTTCCTTTCCTACCATACAGATTGCTTTTTTCCCAAGCAATCGGGTCTCAAAAACATTAGATTTAAAACTTTTACATCTGTTTAAAATGTACATATATCCTTCTCTCATAAGGCTTAAGCTGTGATCTATTCCTTCTTCCCGAGGCATTTGATTTGTATCAGACATATCATTCATCTCCATTTTTCATAATAATGGTCATATTCTTTGTAAACTTTCCCCTGTTTAGTATCAAAAGTTGTACCCCTAATTAGATTTCAAGCTGAAAAATGTACCGCCCAGACCATTAAGAATTCCTTAACGTTGTTAAAATCGGGGTAATTGCCAGGAGAATTTGCATACCGTTGTAAACCCGCATTTTCCTGACGCTACCCTCGATGGAAGTATTCTGTTTTACTTTTCCGCGATTATATACTCAATTCCTGATGCTGGAGATTCGATTTTTCAATTTGGAGCGTAGTATGTTCAATTTTGTAGTTGTCACGTATTAGATTAATTGCTTGCTGAAGAACTTCTTGTTCATCTTTCTCTTCTTCGATGAGAATGTGACAGCTTAACATATCCAACCCCGATGTAATCGTCCAAATATGAAGATCATGGACATTTTTCACACCTTCAATATTTTCTAATTCAGCTAAAACTTCTTCTTTTTTAATCATCAGGGGTGAACCCTCCATTAAGATATGAATACTCTGTTTAAGCACTCCCCATGCACTTTTCAAAATCAACAAAGCGACTATCACTGAGATGATTGGATCTGCAATATACCAGTCAAACAGGAGCATGAGCAGACCAGCCAATATTGCACCAACCGAACCTAAAGCGTCACCGATTATGTGTATGTGCGCACTTTTTAAGTTAATATTCCCCTTTACATCTGCTTTTTTTTGAAGAGCCATTGCACTAAGAAGATTTGCCGCTAATCCGATGAATGCAATGATCATCATCGTTCCACTTGCGACTGTTGGCGGTTCATTTAATCGTTGAATTGCTTCTTTAACGATAAACCCCGCAATCACAAATAACGTAACGCCATTAAATAAAGCGGCTAGAATTTCAAATCGATAATACCCATACGTCTTATTCGGGGATGGCGGTCTACTTGCAAACCAAATTGCCACGAGACTTAAAGCCATCGAGCTTGCATCCGAAAGCATATGACCACTATCTGATAACAGGGCTAAACTATTTGTGAACAGCCCTCCGAAAAACTCCAAAAGCATAATGAGAGTTGTAATGGATAAGGCAATGATGAGCCCCCGCTTATTCCCTTCTCGTTTTTCCGCAAAATGATTATGTTCATGACCCATTCAAGAGCCCCCTTTATGTAGTTGTGTTTTTCATATGTTCCACTATATTCCTAGCACCAAACCCTACTCCCTGAAGCAATGAAGATCCTCTACGTGATTGCCATGGTAAACCTAAAAAGTAAAGACCTTTTATCGGGCTACCCCCCTGTCATGATAAATGTTTTTTGTTCATCAATGACAACATCAACTTTTAGCCATTCATACTCTTGTTAGAATCCGGTTGCGGGTATTACATTTTCCACTTCAAGGGTAGTTGAATCCTCGAATATAACTTGATTGTACGCACCACTAACGACTCTTCCCTTTAACGTAATTGCCCATGCTTTTACTGCATTTTTCAAGTCACTTCCGAAGATAGGGGCGCTTTTTTTCAACATTCCCCCTATGTATGACGTGTTTGCTACTTTTATTATCCCCAATTTATCAAACCACTAAAACACGCTCATCCCACCTAAATTAATGGAAAATAACTTGTTCTCTTACTTATTGCTAACTATGTATCTCTTTCTTCTGACAACTCCGCGGCGATTTGAACACCACTGTTGCCACCTCCTACAACATGGGCACACTTGACTTCTGTCTTCACAGTTCGGGACTTGCACCCTATAGACTCCCCCATGCTGGGCGCACCTGAAAATCCTCGGAATGAGGATTCACTTCTTTTATAAACACAAGCTATCCTTCCTACTTACTTGATCGGATTTAAAAATGTATATATAAACACCGTTCAGTTTTGAACGATGTTAATCCGTGGATTATATAAAAAAATTATCTACCATTATCTTCTTCCTCCTCTGAAGGTCCTTCATTTGAAACTGGCTTATCTTCATCGACACCGTTGCAGCCGAACAAAAAGCCTGCCGATAAAATAACAGACATAAGCGCAAGAATATTTTTTTTATACTTCATCCTAATTCCTCCTTTCTGCATCTACTCATGATAAGTTGTCCTGCTTCTTCAAAAGTATTCATAAGCCACTAAAAAGTATTACTTTAGCCAATCGGTCCTTCCTTGTTGTTGCCGTTAAGCTTATCGATTTCGGCTTTAGATTTATCAATTTCAGATTGCATCGCTTCCAACTTGAGGGCCGGATTGTGAAAATTATTACAGGGGAAATATCTGAAGATGATACTAAAACTTATATGGAGCAAATTTAGCCTGGTTGAGCATTAAAATTATGTTACTTATCATTTCTTAACAAACACCGTTCGCGAAATTCGAACGGTGTTTGTGGATATATATCTAAACTATTAGCTCTTGTTCTTAATACATTCTGTTTAATTCTGATAAAGAGGTACAGAAGATTTCCTTTTTTATCCATATGGTTAAAAAGCAGAAAATAAAAACCTTCAGAAATATGAAGGTTTTTATTTTTTGTTTTTATACCACTGGAGTTGCATAAATAACTAATGAATACTCTGTTTACTCCTCTTTGTAGTACAGAGCCAAAAAGTAATCACTTCAATAATGGTTGATCATTACGGGACGGCTTTCCCTTCATTTTTGCGAAGTTAAAGCGAAAGGTAAACGGAAAACTCTAAAAATTATCCGTTAAGGGCTTCTTTATTGAAACTAGCATACATCTGGGGCGTACTTAGTTCTAGAAAAGAGTGGGCAGTTAAACAATTGATTCATCATTTTTTTTTTGCTGTCGATTGTACACAAATTTAGATAAAGTGATGCTACCTTCATATAAAAGTAGCAATGGAATAATCACAAGTATATCTGATAAAAAGTCAGGCGGTGTAATTAAAATTGACGTAATAATTAACACGAAGTACGCATATTTCCTTATTTTTTGTAGAACATATGGATTAATTATTCCTAAACTTGTTAGAAACATAATCACGACTGGCAGTTCGAACAAAAATCCAAAAGGTAAAGTCATGTGTAACAAAAATCGAAAATATTTTTCTGTTGTGAAAAAAGTAGTAAACATGTCATTTGATAATGACATCAAAAAATTCAGCACTAAAGGAAATAGAATAAAATAACCAAAACTAATTCCTACAATAAATAGTATAAATAATGCTGGTACATAAGCAATAGTCACTTTACGCTCTTTTGGCGTCAGGCCCGGCCGTACATATTGCCAAACTTGATGTCCAGCCACAGGCATAGTAGCAGCTAAAGCGACAACACTTGCTATCATTAAATATACCATTAAAATATCACTTGGTCCTAATAAGGCTAGCTTAAATGGTAAGTCTTTGACAAGCAAGTGATAAATATCTTGAACGTAAATGAAGGAAAGCAATAAGAACAGTAGAAAAACTCCTAATGTGATAATTATTGCCCTTCGTAACTCTTGTAAATGTTGTACAACATTCATGTTTTGACCTTTCATCAACAACCCTCCTTGAAAAAAGGTGCAATATTTTATTACACGTCTTTATTTTCTTGCTCTTGGATTTTTGAAACATTTTTGTCATCTGATAATAGATCTTTAGTCGAATTTTTAAACTCCCTTAATGTTGAACCAAACGCCCTTCCGATTTCAGGCAATTTTGAAGGTCCGAAAATAATGAGAGCAATTATTAGAATCAATATTAATCCTGGTATCCCTATATTTTGAATCATGATATCCTCCAATTTTTTATTATATTTTAAAATGATCACATTTAAATTATCTAAACTAATAAAATTAATTTTTCCCAAGCTCTTTTAAACCTTTTTTGTTTAATTATTTTTGAAAATCTAGGGGTGAATTCTTTTTTCTGCATAATTGCTACATTATTACGCAACTGATGTTAGAACCTTCTTTGAACACATATTTTTATGTCTTCTTGTTTATTCATTCAGATACCAAAATTACTCCTTTTTTTTACAATGGTTCCTTTGCAATTCCTTCACCCCAGGACAAATTAATATTTAACAAAAAAGGCTGTAAGATACATGATTAAAAGACCTATCGTAAAACCACTAAAATTTAACCAAGAAACAGTTGGTTCCGAATGTTTCTTGTGATCGTTTATTAACATTTTAGTTATGACATAAATTACTTGTAAAATGGCACCTGCACCAATCCCTAAGAACAAAGCTCCAAGAATTGGTGAGAAAATAAATCCACCAAACCAAGTTCCTAAAATGGCAGGACTTCCTGCTATTATTCCTAGTAAAACGAAGTCTCGAATCCGAGGTTTCATTTTTAATAAAGGAGCGGCTATTCCTATACCTTCCGTAATATTATGAAGGGTAAACCCAATGATTAAAAATGTTCCTAGTGCAGCTTCACCTAGAGAGAAAGAGGTACCAATAGCCAAACCTTCTCCAAAGTTATGAAGCCCGATTCCGACAGCCATCAACAAAGCGATATTTAAAGGAGAATAAGCTTTCTTTTGTAGCTTTTTTTGTTGATACTGATCAAAACCAATTAACAATATGAAAGTTAGTAATGCTCCTAAAATAACCACCATATTACCTTGCAAAACCATAGGAGCTTCGGCACCAATTTCAAAACCATCAGACAAAGTTCCTATAAATAAGAATAGAAGTAACCCCACAGTAAGAGCAAGAATAGCGTTAATCCATTTTCGTGAGAACCGTTTCATAAATGGATACCACAATAATCCTAATGTAATTGGAACAACTCCTACATAAAATCCGATAAACCCGTAATTAAGAAAATTGCTCAATGTTCTTTCTGGAGTGAGAGTAGCAGCTGTAATTTCCCCTTCCGTGATAATTCCATTTTCAGTAATTATCTTAATTACATGCGGATCACCTTGCACCCACGGGTAATTGATGGTTACTACTCCTTCTTCAAATCTTTTAAATGTTTCTGTTGGAGAAACACTAAAATTCCATAATGAATCATCTACTATTACTTGAGCTATCTTAATGGAATCTGGCCCGGTATTACTAATTGATAATTCAAATCCGTTATGTGTTGTATTTATACGTTCAATATTTAATACCTCTATTGGGGCAGCAGGGTCTTTTTCAATACCAGCTCCATTAATCATCACCCATGCTACTACCACGACAAGTAGCAGTAGCGGTATTAACCCCGAAATTAACCATTTAACCTTCACTTTTGTAAACCTCCTTTACTCTACTTCGAAAAATCCCATCCATCCTAACTCAGCGAACTCGCTTACATGAGCATGAAACATATATTTACCTTTATACGGAAAACGAACTTCGATTATTCCGCGTTCACCCTGACATTGCATAATTGTATCTGTAAATTGTGAAGGGTTATCGTTTCGACCTGTTGGATAATACGTAAAGAAAACAGCATGTAAGTGGAAAGAATTCAACAAATCGAATTCCGTTAAATTGCTCAGGTAAATTCGTACGAGCTGATTCTTTTTGATTTTAATAGGGTGATTCATAAATGCATTCGCATATCCATTTACCGTATACAATTCGTTTTCACCATCTAAATCTAGATCATATCCATTCATGACCATGTTCAATTCTAATGCCGGTTCTCTTGGCTTTTTTGGATCAATAATAAAATTACCATATAAACCTTTATGAATATGTCGAGCTAACGGGAGGACATGGCAATGGTAAACTTGTAACCCGTATGGATTTGCTTCAAATTCATACGTGAATTTTTGCCCGGGATAAATGGGATCCAACCCATCCATTTCTGGTGGGTGAAATCCATGAAAATGAATAGAGTGAGGATGACTTCCACTATTAGTAAAGTGAAACCGTAAAAGATCACCTTCTGTACAACGAAAAGTTGGACCAGGAATTGTTCCGTTATAGGTCCATCCGGGAAATTTTATTCCTTTTGCAATTTCGATTTCTTTATCAATTGCCACGACATCATATTCCCTCAATATTTGCCCACTTGGCAGAGTACTAACTTTTCCATAATCAAACGTGGTAAGTAGCTTTTCAGCCATTAAATAGCCTTCACTTTTTGATAAATCAGTACTCATATTACCGTGATTCATGTTATCGTGTTTATTTCCACCGGGTGTTGCCGCTTTTATTGCGGGTGTAAGTCCCGGAATTGTATTTAATAAATAGCTTCCCGCTAATCCAATAACTCCTGCAGAACCTAATTTTAAAATATCTCGCCTAGACACATTTTTTTCATCACTCATTTTTTTACCTCCACTTTTGTCAATAAGGAAAATTGAATGCTATAAGCCTTAATAATACCTACTAACTTACCTTCTTTAACTGTGAAACTTACATTTTTCAAAGCCTCTCTACCGTAGTAGGAAACATATTATTCTTTTACAGAAATGGCTGTTTTCTCAAATACCCCCTCATTTATCAATATTAAATACGCGAAACTTGGACGAGGGCAACTTTTTCTCGAGATATACACCATAATTAAAAATGATAAACGTACCAATGCTTTCTTACACAAAATTCTTTCCCTAGGGCAACTTTTAGGCCGAAAAAAAGCAAACTATATGCTAATTCTGTTTCAAAAAAAATGATTTTGTCTTTAAAATATATGAATATCACTCCGTATTAGTTCCTCCAATTCTAATATTTAAACAATAAATACACTTCTTTAACAAATGATAATCGCATCATTTGTTAAGAACACAGAATTTTGTTTCCCTAGGGAAACTATTAGGTTGAATAAATCATACCACATGGGAATTATTTTTTGCAAGTGTAATTCTGTCATTTTAGAATATTTGTAAACCCCTGTAGTTTAGTACCTGTCAAAATATTTAGTTTCAATGTTTTCAATTTGATCTACCCATTTCTTATGTACTCGGTACAGTTTATGCGCTGATACGCAACAATAACTAGCATATCTGCTTAACCATAAATTGATTACTTATTAGCTAAGTGATTGGTTTCCGCTGCCATTAACTAGATTTCAGATGGAATGAAACCGATATTAACGCATGTTCTGCCCACCATTCCTAGTTCGATAATCGCAACTTTTGTAGCGTAATCCACGGCTTCAATAGCCTTTTTGGCTGATAGGTGCGTATCTGATTTATTATTAAGGTTGAAGTTGACATTGAAGTCCTGCTTGTCCTGTACCAATAATAGTCTCATATCCCATGAGTTCCTCTCCTTTTAATAAATCTATTTCTAACGCAAAGAAGCCAAAGTAACGACTACAGTCGAATCTTTGGCTTCTTTAGAAATGTTCTTTATTCGATTGACTTCTTTGGTTTAATGAAAAACATACAGATGGCAATAATCACGAATGCCACTAATGCCAAAAATGGTATCGTAACAAACCCGAACCAATTTATATACTGGGCACTACAAGGCACACCGCTTACGCATGGCTTGATGCCTCCAAAGCCGGGTATCTTCTGCTCTAAATAATGCATGAAGGATATACTTCCTCCAATAAGTGATAGCGGAAGCACGAACTTTTTAACAGAATTGTCATTTTGGAATGTTCCAATCCCTAATATTAAAGCAAGGGGGTACATGAAGATACGCTGATACCAACATAACTCACATGGAATATACCCTTTAATTTCACTGAAATACAAACTTCCAAACATGGCAACTAATGAAACAACCCAAGCAACATATAATAGGTATCCCTGTGGTTTGGTTTTATTTTCTTTATTCCGCATCAGTCTTTATCCTTAGTCGCTTGCTCAATTGCAGTCTTAATGGCTTCGTAATCAAATGGGTCCTCCATTATTTTTCCGTTTATGGCAATGGTCGGAGTCATAGTAACACCGACTTCTGTTACTAAATCGTCGTCGTGCTTAATGCTCTCTCCAGTCGCTTGTTGTTCCATGTCTTCTTTTAATAGTGTTTGATCAATCTCAGGGAATCCACTTGCAATTTCAAGAATTCTTTCTGGGGTTATCCACTCTGCATCATGATTTTCAGTGGGCTGTGCATCAAACAATGCTTGATGGAAATCCCAGTATACACCGGGATTCCGCTCAAAGACGGATTCAGCGGCAATCGACCCTAAAATCGATTCTTTACCGTGGAATAATACGTTCACGAATGAAAATTTAACTGTACCTGTTTCGATATAATCATTTACTAGCTTCGGATAAATCTTTTCACCCCATGCTTTACATGCAGGACATTTGAAATCACCAAATTCAACTACCGTTACAGGAGCATCTTTCTCCCCAAGTAAGGGCTGCCCAGTGATATCGATTTGCTTTATATCCGTTGGCAAGGATTCTTCTTTATTGCTGAATACAACAACTGCCGCCAATATTGCAACTGCCACAAGTGTTAAAACAACTACAAATTTCATATTTGATTTCTTATTCTGTTTCATCAAATACCTCTTCTCTTATATTTATTATTGCATACTAGCCATTAATCCAAAATAGAGCGAAAGGACACTGAACATCCCCATGAAAAATGGAACAACTGCGGGCATCTTTTTCCTGAAGCTGTAAACGATAAGCCACATGAAGATAATCGCTACGATAAAAAATAATGTATTTATTGTATTTAAACCGAATTGCAAACTCATTGAAGGTTCAATGATCCCTGAATAAAAGTAATCGAAGATATCCGAAGGACCGCTTCCTCCGAGAGTTATCTCGATACTATGAGGAGGTTCCTGTTGTCCCAAGACTCCTGTCGAAACAAACGTAAAGAAAAGGAGAACGCTTTCGAACTTCAACCACGGTATTGGATTGATTTGCTCTTGTTTTTTCAATTTGCGTCTAATCCAAAACCCATTTATAAAAGCAAAAAATAAAACAGGGATGATGGTCAGATGCTTCACTAATAAGGCTTGTCCATAGGGTATCATCCATGCGTCCGCATATTCGTTTACATCGATTACCAATGTCATAAGAAATAATCCAGTTCCTGCAATCGTAAGAAAACACGTGATTGCCAGAGGGGTAAACCATCTTAAATAAGAAAGCCAATTCTCTTGGTTTTTTGAACACCAACCGACGACAAGGAGTATACCTATCCATATGGTAACAGCTAAAAAATGCAATGAGTGAAAAACAAAACCACTCCAATCAGTGAGCGATGCCGCGTGACTTGCCCATCCTAATGCCAGAAGCAGGGCGAAAGTAAAAGCTAATGAAGTGCCAGAGAATACTTTGCTTTTCAATACCGGGAACAACGATACAAACAGATAAAAGAAAATAGTAAGTACGACCGTTACATTCCAAGCCCTTCCTACTTCAAACCCCATAAGTACATTTTGCAATGTCATCATCAGGCCGATATCTTCATAAAGAAAAAGGATAATCCTGAACACAGGTGCAATAGAAAAGAACACAATTCCTAACACAGCTAGTTGAATCAGTCGTTTAGGGATATGTATTTCGGGTTTCAACCGCTCCGGAATGAATTGAATGATAAATGAGCCTATCAATAGTGAAAAACAAAGATACAACAAACTTTCAGAAATATAAATCCAAACCATTTATTTTTGCCTTCTTCCTATGATCCAGCCAAAAAATCCGCCAGCTATTGTAAATAAAACGACAAGGATTACGACCAGGACATCATTCGATGCTATTTTCGATGAATCTTCTACTGACTGCTCCACTGGTTTTTCTACTGGTTCTTCAGTGGGACTAGCAGGTGTATCCGTAGATTCTTCGGATGCATTCGGGGCTACAATTTCCTCTTGACTAACCACAAATGAATAGCTCCCCTGTATCGGATGTCCGTCCGCGCCAATAATCTTCCAGTCCACTTTGTATGTACCATTATCCAAAGGTGACATGAAGGCTCCTGTCATTTTATTATCACTGAACTGGATATTTCCAATGATGATTTCTTCGTCATTTTCGTTAAATACTTTTATAGCGCTCATCGTTTCAATCTTCGTATTAAATTCCAATACAACTTCATGAACATCTTCAACTACTTCTTCCCCTTCAGCCGGTGAGGAATTCGTTAAACCGGTATGCGCGGAAACAGTAGATGAAAATGCGAACAATAAAATCAGTGTTGCACTAATAATCCTCTTCATTTAATCTCTTCCTCTCAAATAGTGATGTGATGTTAACACCGTAATTCGAATTAATTGTAACAGAAAAGCCACTCATTAAAACAACTATTTGAACATTATAATTGACAATTTTCCAACGATTACATATGCTAAAGATAATCAAGTGAATATTTGAATGAGGTGAAGAAATGACAGGTAAATTGAAAGATCATAGTAGCTCTGCTACACCGGATTCATGTGAGACGTATTGTTATCATGAAACAGTTGTTAACCGCGTCAACGAGCGAATCGAAGAAATTAGCGGCGTGGAACTACTGTTTAAAGCCCTTGCAGATGCCAATCGCATGAAGGTAGCCTACGCACTTACGCTCGAAGAGGAAATGTGTGTCTGTGATGTAGCCAAGGTCTTAAAGACCTCCACCGCGAACGCCTCCCACCATTTGCGTTATTTACGGGATATGGGGATTACCGGGTCCAGGAAAGAAGGAAAGCTTGTCTTCTATTCCTTAGTTGACGAACATGTCCATCAATTAGTGAATATTGCACTCGAACATTCGAAGGAAGGATGGTACAAATGAGTTCAGACAAAAACGTTTATAGACTCCAAGGACTATCTTGTACGAGTTGCGCGGCTAAATTCGAAAAAAACATTCGTGAAATAAAGACCGTTGACGATGTACAATTGAATTTTGGTGCGTCCAAAATTACTGTCGTAGGAGATGCATCCGTAGAACAATTGGAAAAGGCCGGAGCTTTTGATGGAATAAAGGTTTATCCCGAAAAGCAACGAATTGTTGAAGTGAAAGAGCCGTTCTGGAAAAAACGGGAGAATCAGACGACCGTTGCATCTCTATTCCTACTAATTCTCGGCTATAGCGCTTCGTTTTATAAGGGAGAAGAAAGTATACTAGCTATCGTTCTCTTTGCTTCAGCCATTATCGTTGGAGGGTATAGTCTATTCAAGGTCGGTTTAGTAAATCTAACTAAATTGCAGTTCGATATGAATACCCTTATGACGATTGCTGTTATTGGAGCTGCTCTTATTGGTGAGTGGGGTGAAGGCGCAGTTGTTGTCTTCCTTTTCGCTATAAGTGAAGCGCTTGAAAGTTATTCAATCGATAAGGCTCGAAACTCAATCCGCTCCCTTATGGATATCGCACCAAATACAGCGACCATCAGACGTGGAACTAATGAATTTGAAATCGACGTTGAAGATATTCAAATTGACGATATTATGATTATTAAACCTGGCCAGAAGATTGCGATGGATGGAGAAGTTGTAAAAGGAAGTTCTTCCATCAATCAGGCAGCCATCACGGGAGAATCCGTCCCTGTCCATAAAGTTTCCGGGGACGAAGTGTTTGCGGGAACAATAAACGAAGAAGGCTCATTAGAAGTGCGTGTAACAAAACGAGTGGAAGATACTACAATCGCCAAGATTATCCACTTAGTCGAGGAAGCTCAAGCTGAAAAGGCTCCTTCCCAACAGTTTGTAGACAGGTTCGCCAAATATTATACACCGGCAATAATGATCATCTCCCTGCTCATTATTGTTATCCCTCCCCTATTTTTAGGTGGAGTATGGAGTGAGTGGGTTTATAGAGGTCTAGTAGTACTTGTCGTAGGATGCCCTTGCGCCTTGGTCATTTCAACCCCTGTTGCGATTGTGACTGCGATTGGAAATGCGGCACGCAACGGCGTGCTCATTAAAGGTGGAATCCACTTGGAAGAAACGGGACGCTTGAAAGTAGTGGCGTTTGATAAGACCGGGACATTGACACAAGGTACGCCAGAAGTAACGGATATCGTTTCATTGTCGGATATGAGTACCGATGAAATTCTCCGTATCTCGGCATCTGTTGAAAAATTTTCTCAGCATCCATTAGCTTCTGCAATCATCAGAGATGCCGAAAGACAAAATTTAGAATTAGTTCCTGTTGATGATTTTCAATCAATAACGGGTAAAGGCGCCAAAGCAACTATCAACAATGAGGATATCCATATTGGGAGCCCTAATATGTTCAGGGAATTGCTAACTCTTCCCGATGAATACGAACGCCAAATTGAAACACTTCAAAAAGAGGGAAAAACTGTGATGTTGGTAGGCCTTGAAAATGAGGTGAAAGGCCTGATTGCAGTTGCCGATCAGGTTAGAGAAAGCAGTATGACGATTATTAAAAAACTATATCAGTTAGGAATTCAAAAAACGATTATGCTGACGGGAGATAATCGAGCTACTGCGAACGCCATAGGCAACCAAATCGGTCTCTCTGAAGTGAAAGCAGAATTGATGCCGCAAGATAAGTTGGATACGATCAAATCTCTCCGAGAACAATTCGGCAAGGTGGCCATGGTCGGGGACGGCGTCAATGATGCCCCTGCATTGGCTAGTGCGACCGTAGGCATTGCGATGGGTGGAGCAGGTACTGACACAGCTTTGGAGACGGCAGACATTGCATTAATGGCTGACGACTTAGAAAAACTACCCTATACAATCGGCCTAAGCCGTAAAACGCTGAATATCATTTTGCAGAATGTTTCATTCGCATTAGGCATTAAGTTACTAGCCCTACTGTTGGTCATCCCAGGTTGGTTAACATTATGGATGGCGATCTTCGCGGATATGGGCGCTACTGTGATTGTTGTATTGAATTCTCTTCGATTAATGCGATCCAAGTATTAAACGATTCACATCGTTAATGGGATTTATCCTTGCTCTGCAGCACCATCGAACAGAATCATATTGATTTCACAAAAATATATCTCTGTTGTAAGCAATGGCGAGGATTACTCCAACCCAAAGTCTGCCAAACAAGGGATACAGTGCAAACAGCCTGTCGTATTTGAAACTCAAATTCGATAGGCTGTTTAGTAGGCTGGCAGATAATCGTCTTTTGTTGGATAAACGATCGGTTTTGATGCACTAAACGTCAAGCACTTCATTCTTTATTCACCCTTTTGTACTAAAATTATATATTCGAATCAATTTCATAAATCATCTTTTTCAAGAGCTTAGACTGCTCCTCTATCAAAAAATACGCTTTTAAAAATTATGCAGCTTTGTTTTGTGTCTGTA
>NZ_JAWLIQ010000038.1:0-20407 GCF_033485175.1 Sporosarcina sp. YIM B06819
CATGCCGCCAGCGTTCGTCCTGAGCCAGGATCAAACTCTCCATAATAGAAGAAAATGAATAGCTCATTTCTTGCTGGCATTAAATTAATAATGTCATGTGTTTTGCTCGAGTGCCTTAAGCACTCTTGCTGTATTTCATTGACGTTTTGCTGTTCAGTTTTCAAGGTTCATGTTGATATTGTTCGTTGCCGTTATTTCGTAAGCAACTTTTATATCATATCAAGTTACGTTTCACATGTCAACAACTAATTTCAATTTCTTTTTTTCGTTGTTCCTCATGTTGTTTTCGTCTGCCTCACTGGCGACTTGTATAAGATTACATTATACTAAACCGATTGTCAACACTTTATACAATCTTTTTATAATAAGATTGCAAAAGCGCATAGCGCGGCCATTCCAGGTATGCCTAAAACCGCAAGTACCAGTCCAGACATGATATTTACAGGAACATAAACACCAATGAATCCACCCGCAATATTCATCGCGAAAAGAACAAGGAAAGCAAATGCCAGCCGAAACCAATACACAGATAATCGTTCTAGAACTTTTTGAATCTGTGTCTTATCCATAACCATTAATAGAAGTAGAACTAATCCAACAACCACAATACCAATAACTTTCACGGGAAACGCCCCTTTCAAATGAATGATCCATTCTATGCGATCCCGTGAAAACATATTAATCTCTTCCTAGTCGACGAGCCTTTGCTTCTTTAAACAAATAAAAATGTTTACTTTCGGTAATCTTCCGCCGGACCATCACTTCTTGATCATAATCATTGAGATATCTTTCATTCTCTCTTGCACGTTCCCATTCTTCTTTTGTTTCTATCATTAATGTACGGAGACGTTCATCAAACTCATTTTTAAGTTTTCTTTTGCGTCCAAACATAACAGATGACCTCCTATAACTCTCGGCGGCCTTCTAGCGCCTTCGATAATGTAACTTCATCTGCATATTCAAGGTCTCCTCCAACCGGCAAACCATGAGCAATTCTTGTTGTCATGATTCCGGACGGTCTTACCAGCCTTGAAATATACATCGCGGTCGCTTCACCTTCAATTGTAGGATTTGTAGCCAAAATTAATTCTTCGACCGCTTCATCCTGAAGGCGTGTTAATAAGGAAGGGACATTAATATCTTCAGGGCCAATTCCATCCATTGGAGATATCGCTCCGTGAAGAACATGATAAAGTCCTTTGTAATCTCTCATCTTCTCCATCGCAATAACATCTTTCGTGTCTTGCACGACACAAATCATTGAGCCATCACGACTTTTGTCCTGACAAATATGACATGGATCGATGTCTGTAATATGTCCGCAAACTGAACAGTAGCGTAAATTCCTTTTTGCATCGACAAGCGCTTTTGCAAAGTCTAGCACGGTATCTTCCTTCATGCTTAATACAAAAAACGCCAGTCGGCCCGCTGTTTTGGGGCCGATACCTGGCAATTTCATAAAACTATCGATTAGTTTTGATATCGGTTCAGGGTAATGCATCGATTTTCCTCCTAGAACATTCCAGGTAGGTTCAATCCTTTCGTGAATTGACCCATCGTAGAGTTCGTTAATTCTTCCGCCTTCGCCATTGCTTCATTCGTAGCAATTACAATAAGGTCTTGCAGCATTTCGATATCTTCTGGGTCAACAACAGACGGATCGATAATCACGTCAACGACTTGCTTGTCACCAGATACGATAACTTTCACCATACCACCGCCGGCTGCTCCTTCAAGACGCTTTTCGCCAAGCTCTTCCTGTGCCTCAGCCATTTTCTTTTGCATTTTCTGCATTTGCTTCATCATACCTTGCATATTTCCCATACCACGCATATTCATTTCCTCCTCATAATGGTTAGTCGTCGTAAACTTCTATGAATTCCTTACCAAAAATCTTTTCTGCTTCTGTTACAATCGGATCGGCATTTTCCTGTTCGGCTTCTTTAACAAATGACAGCATGTCTTCAGCAGCTTCTTCTTCAAGAGAGGACGTTTCTTGCTGTTTAGCAAGCCCATTTTTCTTGATGAATTCTCCCCTCACCTGGAGCCAACCTTCTTCTGGGACATACACGACTTCATATGCCTTACCTGTTCGTGAACGTAAGGCATCTGACAAGCCTGAGCGAAGCGATAGATTTTCAGATGCCATTAGGCAATGGATTTCATATTTGAATTTTAACACAAAAGCATTCTCTGATGCCGCCACAGGCTCTGTTTCTTCAAGAAGTGCAGCATGGGACTTCTGCATCGTCTGCATCATTCCTGCCCATTCTTCCCGAATCGTTTGGATATCCTGTTTCGTCGCCGATCTCAACACCTCGTGGATCTTACCTGTCGGAACTTTGGCTGACTGCGATGATTTCGATACATTTTTTCGTGGTTGTGCAGTTCGTTCTGCAGCCCCTTGCACACCCACCCCGCTAGCAATCCGTTGTTGCATATCCGCAATCGTCCGTTCAAGCTCGGCTACTTTCTGTGCTAATTCTGAGTCAATTACCTGACTACCCCCAACCGGTTGTGCTGGGCGATTATCAAGATGAATCATTTTTAATAACGCAGATTCAATATACACCTTTGCATGATTGGAGAATCGCATCTCCTGCTGTGTTTTCGCCAGTATATCTATAAAAGCATACAAAATATCTGGACCGAATCTTTGCGCCAAGTCTACAAAACGTTCATCACTCGATACAAGCTCAAGAAGATTTTTCAATTCCGGCGCCGTTCGAAGTAAAAGAAGGTCCCGAAAAAATGTAATTAAATCCTCCGCTAGTCTCGACACATCTTTTCCTTCTGCAATTAAGCGGTCCAGCAACGAAAGTGCTATTCCTGCATCTTTGCCGAGTAACGCTTCCGCCAACTGGTGAAAGATATCTTCACTAATCGAACCTGTAACAAGCAGAGCATCCTCAATGGTTAACCGTTCTCCACTGAACGAGACGACTTGGTCGAGCATACTGAGTGCATCACGCATTCCACCTGAAGCAGCCTGCGCAATCACCTTCAACGCACCTTCATCAGACTCAATACCTGAATCTGTCAACACAACTTTCATCCGATCCATAATATCAATCGATGTAATCGGTTTGAAGTCAAAGCGCTGACATCTTGAGATAATCGTCAGAGGTAGTTTATGTGGTTCCGTCGTCGCCAAGATGAACACTACATGCGACGGCGGTTCTTCTAGTGTTTTCAATAGCGCATTGAAAGCTGAGTTTGAAAGCATATGTACCTCATCAATAATATACACTTTAAAACGTGCATTCGACGGGGCAAATCGGACTTTCTCAATAATGTCCCGCATTTCCTCTACACGCGAGTTCGAAGCCGCGTCAAATTCAATCACATCTGTATTTGACCCTTCCATAATGCTAAGACACGTTGGACATTCGTTGCAAGGTTCTTTTGACGGACCATTTTCACAGTTCAACGCTTTGGCAAAAACCTTGGCAGCACTTGTCTTTCCTGTGCCCCTTGGACCCGAGAATAGATAAGCATGCGTCGTCTTATTATGAAGGAGGGCATTCTGCAGTGTCTGTTTTATATGTTGTTGCCCAGACATCTCAGCGAACGACTGAGGTCGATATACACGATAAAAAGCTTGATAAACCAACAGTTTTTCCTCCTTTTGACGCAATGCGATAATATTTCTATTATAGCACAAATAGCTACTCCAAATCTTAATTAAGACAATAAAAAACTCGCCCATAAAAAATGGACGAGTCGAGTTGTAAAATTAATGCCGTGCACCTTCTTCTGACAGCCGCACATAAGCGTTACTCCTGTCGCCAGCTCGGTCTAGGCGACCCCGCGGCACATGAAAAAGTCCACTTAATGCTGCTTCCTTCCGGACCTGACATGGTTCATGGGTTTCCATTGCGCGGGACCCAAACGTCAACACTACGTGCAAAAGGCAGACCCTACAATACGGACAGCCTCGAGAAGGAATTCAGTCTTGCTAGAGCGGATTGCAAGTGATAGGGCACCGCTACCTCCCCACCTAGCACGGCATTTATTAGTATACTCATTCTCTCGTAAAAAATCAAATTTTTATCTGTAAAATTATCTAAATTATTTTATATTAGGTAAACTGTTGACACTGTAATCTAAACATGATAAATTATGTTTTGTTGACACGGAGGTATACCCAAGTTCGGCTGAAGGGAACGGTCTTGAAAACCGTCAGGCGGGTTAAACCGCGCGGGGGTTCGAATCCCTCTACCTCCTCCATATTTTCAACTTAGCGCATAAGTTTGGAGATTGAATTCGTTACTTGTTAACGGATTTTAATTTTGAACATTAACTCAACAATCTCAAGAAGCAGACCGTTTTAACGGGCTGCTTCTTTTTTTACGTCTATTTTCTTAACTACTGCACCAGCAACAGAAGGCTTAATTGCCATGCAATCATAATAGGGGAAATCAGCCGCTAGTTTCTCAGCTATCAACCCTTCTTCCCCCTGCTTCACGGCAATAAACACCGATGGACCTGCACCACTAATTGTCATGCCATAAGCGCCATACTCATGACAAGCTGCACGTATTTGCTCAAAATCAGGAAATAAGGGTTTTCGATAAGGTTCATGAAAAACATCCCTCTCCATCATCCTACCTGCCGTTTCCCAATCCTCTCGTGCAATCGCAGCCGTCATCACACTGCTCGCGGCGCTTCCCGCAATAGCTACTGCGTGTGGCAATTGTTCGGGAAGAAGCCCTCGTGACTCTTCCGTCGGCAACGCTTTCGGTGGCACAAGAATAACTACCCCTATTTTAGGTTCTGGAAGGTGAATAACATCTATTTCGTCATCAACAAAATAAGAAATCGTCACTCCTCCCAGTAATGCAGCTGATACATTATCGGCATGACCTTCCAATTCACTACCGATTAACACCTTGTCCTTCGACGAAAGCTCCAGCGCCAACAGCTGATCCGCAATTTCAATGCCTGCCGCAATCGCTGTTGCACTACTACCAAGTCCTTTGCCAAGTGGAATATCCGTTTGGACAGCTAACTTCTGCGGGACCACTACCCGTCCATTACGTTTCGCCACGTATTGAATGGTTGTCACAATCAGATTATCTTCCCCACTTGCTAGCCCCTGGTATTCATCACCTTCATATTGAACAAGCCACTCCTCCGCCGGCTCAACATTAACGGTCATATACAAAGCAAGCGCCAGCCCAATACTATCAAAGCCGGGGCCAAGATTGGCCGTCGTAGCAGGTACGACGACTGTGAAATTGGCTTCTCCCATTACTTTGCTCCTTCTTTCAATTCATTCAATAAAGCATCGAACTGATCGCGCGATAGTAATGACTTCTGTTCATTCACCATAATAGCTGTTTCTGGATCCTTCAGTCCATTACCTGTCAGCACACCAACAATCGTTGAACCTTTTTCAATCAGTCCTGCGTCAAGGCGCTTTTTAATACCTGCGATCGTCGCACATGACCCCGGCTCAGCGAAAACACCTTCCGCCGAAGCAATCAAGCTATATGCTTCCAAAATTTCTTCATCTGTCACCGACAAAATTGCTCCGTTCGATTCTTCAAGTGCATCCTTCGCCAATTGCCAGCTCGCAGGATTTCCGATGCGAATAGCCGTCGCAACCGTTTCAGGGTTTTCAAATACACGGTCATAGACAATCGGTGCTGCCCCGTCTGCCTGTACACCAAGCAATGTTGGTAATGCAGTGCCTTTACGCTCCGCATATTCTTTAAAGCCTTTCCAAGCCGCTGAAATATTTCCCGCATTCCCTACTGGTAACGCAAAAATATCCGGGACTTTTCCAAGCTGCTCAATCGCTTCAAATGCAATCGTCTTCTGACCTTCCAAGCGGTACGGGTTAATAGAGTTCACAACCGCTACTTTTCCTTCCCCTGCTTCTCGAACCATATCAAGAGCCACGTCGAAGTTGCCTGAAATCTCAACGATTTCTGCACCATACATTTTTGCTTGCGCTAATTTCCCAAGTGCAATTTTCCCTTCTGGAATTACGACAATTGTCCGCATACCTGCGCGAGCTCCATACGCTGCAGCAGATGCTGATGTGTTCCCTGTTGACGCACAAATGAGGACTTCCTTGCCTTCCTCTTTCGCCTTCGCAACCGCCATGACCATCCCTCGGTCTTTAAAAGATCCTGTTGGATTCGCCCCTTCTGTTTTCACATAGAGCTCAATTCCCCATTGCTTAGACAAATTCGTTAGATGAATGAGAGGTGTATTCCCTTCCTGCAACGTCAATGCCGGCGTTTCCTCTGTTACTGGCAACCATTCTTTATACTCGTCAATTAATCCATTCCATCTTCTCATCATTATTCCCCCTCAACTCGGTAATGGCTTAGTAAGCCAATGACCTCTGGTGTTTGATTTAATTCAGTTACAATATTTAAATGTTGCTTACGAGAAATTTGATGTGTAATAAAAATCAAATCTGCGTCGGCCTCTGTTTTATCTGAATGCTGGACCACAGTCGCCAAACTTGCCCCATGACTACTATAAATAGCCGTCAATTTTGTTAAGACGCCAATTTCATCTTTAACACGAATACGATGGAAGTAACGCGCCAACTTTGTATCATCACTTTTCACTTTACGCTCATATTGCGGAGCATGTGGCCTCTTGCCATTCACGCCTAGCAGTAAGTTGCGACACGCTGCAACAATATCTCCTGTGACAGATGTTGCAGTTGGTAACGAACCAGCTCCCGGTCCATAGAACATCGTTTCCCCAACCGCATCACCGTAAACGTACACTGCGTTGAATTCATTATTGACTGAAGCCAGTGGATGCGAGTTCGGGAACAGGACCGGCTCAACCGCCACTTCAATCCCGTCCGCATCCTTCTTTGCAGCCCCTGCCAACTTCACCGTATAACCAAATTGTTCCGCAAGCTCCAAGTCACCATCACAAATTTCTTTCAATCCCCTAACAAATACATCCCCTAAACGGACTTCTGTCGAGAATGCCAACGAAGCCAAAATAACCATTTTTCGCGCAGCATCAATACCGTCCACATCAGCTGAAGGATCCGCTTCGGCAAAACCAAGCTCCGTCGCCTCTATCAACGCATCTTCGTAGCTCATCTTGTCATGCTTCATCTTCGTTAGGATAAAGTTCGTCGTCCCATTGACAATACCCGTCAATGCGCTAATACGGTCAGATGCAAGACCATCTTCCAATGTACGAATTAATGGAATCCCTCCACCAACACTCGCTTCATAAAATAGGTCGCACTTGTTGTCATCTGCCAGCTTCAACAGCCCTGGGCCATATTCCGCCATCACATCTTTATTAGCCGTCACGACTCCTTTTCCCGCACGCAGTGAACTGTCGATCGCTTCTTTTGCCTCACAGGTACCGCCAATCACTTCTACAATAAGATCGATAGACGGATCTTCTAGTATCTCATCCAGATTCGTTGTAAAAATATCAGGCGACAGAGCTGTATCTCTTTTCTTATACTGATCTTTCACAAGAACTTTTTTTATCGTCACAGGGACACCGAGCTTGTGCTGCAAGTCTTCTTGGTGATTTTCCAAGATTTGAGCGACACCGCTTCCTACAACTCCAAATCCTAGTAATCCAATATTAATCTCATTTTTCATTGACGATTCTCCTAACTGTATGTACACTACTAAAAAACAGTCGTTCTTTGCATAAGGACAGTATAGTGAAATATTCGGTCAATAACAACCCCGAATTAAGATAAAGTTCAAAAAAACACATAATTGTCACTACTTAAAAGATAGGATTGATGAAAATGAAAGTATGTAAATTTGGTGGAACATCCGTCGCATCAGCTGAACAAATTAAAAAAGTGGTAGCCATCGTCACGTCCGACCCTGCACGTAAGATTGTCGTTGTGTCGGCACCCGGTAAAAGATATAGTGAAGATGAAAAAGTGACAGATTTGCTCATACGTCTTGCAGAACAAGCACTGAATGATAAAGAAACAAGCACTGAACTTGAGGAAGTCGTCAATCGTTATCGTCTAATTGCCGAGGGGCTTGGCCTCTCCGAGAAAATCGTACATGTCATCGAACAAGATTTACAACAACGCCTTGCTAGAGATAAAAACGATCCGGTTCTCTATATGGATTTTTTGAAAGCATCCGGTGAGGACAACAATGCAAAACTCATTGCTGCTTATTTCAAACATATCGGCATGGACGCCAAATACATATGTCCAAAAGATGCAGGACTGCTCGTCAATAATCGTCCCGAGCGTGTACGAGCTTTGCCAGAAGGTGATGAACGTCTCGTCAAATTACGTGATGAACCCGGCATTGTCGTCTTCCCAGGATTTTTTGGCTATACGGAAGACGGAACACTCCGTACATTCAACCGAGGTGGTTCTGATATTACTGGATCACTACTAGCGGCAGCAACGGAAGCTGATCTCTATGAAAACTTCACAGATGTCGACTCTGTCTTTGCAGCCAACCCAACAGTCGTCGACAATCCTGTTGCCATCGATAAAATGACCTACCGTGAAATGCGTGAGCTAGCCTATGCAGGGTTTTCCGTCTTCCATGATGAAGCACTAATGCCCGCATTCCGTCGTTCCGTTCCTGTATGCATTAAAAATACAAATAATCCGGAAGCACCGGGTACATTAATCGTTAAAGAACGCAATAATTCCACACAACCCGTTATCGGCATAGCAGCAGACGATGGATTTTCTACACTGTTCGTCGATAAATATTTAATGAACCAAGAAATCGGGTTCGGTCGTCGTTTATTGCAAATATTAGAAGAAGAAGAAATTCCATTTGAACATACGCCATCTGGCATTGATAACATATCCGTCATCCTACGGAGCAAATTCATCAATCCAGATAAAGAAGCACGTATCATTCAACGCGTAAAAGAAGAACTGAATGCGGATGATGTCCATATACAAAATGACTTTTCCATGATTGTTCTTGTAGGCGAAGGTATGCGTCATTCAACAGGACTTGCCGCACGTGCCGCTTCTGCTATCGCACGTACAGGCGCCAGCATCCAAATGATTAACCAAGGTTCTTCAGAAGTGAGTCTTGTCTTCGGCGTTCATAAGAAAGATGAAACGAAAATATTAAAAGAATTATACGCGGAGTTTTTTATTGAATCTGCGGTCCTCTCCTAAAATCAATTACGCCGAAGCATAATTGCGTCCAGATTTTGAATCGAGCTTGGGACCAACAAGGTGGAAGGATTGAACTGCATCCTTCCTTGTTGCGACAGAACGTCGCGAACTTAGGTTGCCTTCCATTCTTCATTCAGCAGGCGTTTGGGCACCCACTGAACAAGAAAACAATATTGCATTTATTCCCCCCCCTTTAGAGGTGGGAGTATTCTGCTGAATGAAAAAAAACGGCACATCATTGCATTGGATGATGTGCCATTTTTCTTAACATAGCGGCATGAACATACCCGGAAACTGCTTCACAATCGCACGCGCAATCATATCAGACATTTCCAAAGCTTGTGCTTCAATTTTATCGAACACTTCAACATCTGCTTGATAGTTTTTTTGTATCATATAAACGGCTTCTTGCTTCGTCAAAGCCAAGTGCATGTAAAACATCTGTCTTACTTCCTCAATGCCTAAATACGGATTAATACCACTTAAAAACTTAGCAATGTCATCTGCATTTCGATACCATTGCTTCTCCGCCTCTGCTGCCTTTTGCTCATCTCCTTTTACAGCTGCCGTGACTAATTCTGCCGCTAGCAATAGATGCTCTTTAATAAGTACCGTGTAATGATCCGCTATTTGGTTCCCATAGAAGGGTCGTAAACAATTCCCCAAATCCGACGCATTTCTCAATAGGCGTTGTTCGACAAACTGCAAATCAGGCAAACCGAATACAATGCTAATGATTGTCATTCGTGTCCAGTTGACATGCTCCATCCACAAAAGCCGATTCATGCTTATAAAATCGACTTCCGCCTTACTTATGCAGCACCTACCATACAAGTCGGCTGCATTGTTCAAGATATACCTGACAGGGGCTGTATATCGTGAGTAGGATTTCACACCGTCAGAATCACGAACCGATCCTATTGTCTGAGAAACACGTTCATTTGAAAAAGGATGCACTTCATAATCTCTCCTTTAATGCTTACTCAATCACCCATACACTGACATAAACTTATAAGGAAATTGCTTAATGACTGCATCGGATAGCATATCCGCCATCTCTAATGCCTCTATCTCCATTAAATCGAATAGATCTACGCTCGCTTTGAAATCTTTATCGAGCATGGTCATCATCCCTTGCTTGATAAGCATCAAATGCTCATCAAATATTTCCTGAAATTCTACTGCCAATAAATAAGGAGTGATGCTACCCAAAAATAGTGCAATCTCCGTTCCATTCCGATACCAATTCTCTTCTATCGTCTCCGCCTTTTCTACATTCCCTACCAATGTAGCGTTGACGAGATCACCCGCTAGCGTGATATGCTCTGTTAACAATTGACCGTATCTCCTTGCTACCTCATCGCCATAAAAAGGTCGTAATGCACCGCCCATATCCGTTGCCGTACGGAGAAGACGTGCTACAACAACATCGGCATCGGGTAATGCATAGACAAGACTACTGACAGTAGCCCTCGTCCAAGCAGTATGCTCCCCCCACAAACGTCGCATTGTACTTCTTAAAGCTGCTTCAGCCTTATTGACACAATCCAATGGCCCTATCAAACATGGCTGCATCGGATAACAGTATAAATATACTCTCCCCCAATAATGAGTCACGCCACCCCAACTCCTATAAATGTAAACACTCTATCTTATTCATGAAATGACAAAAGTGAAGGGCGTCTTGATACGTGAAATAAATTTATGCCATTAAATTCGCTAAGTTGACCTGGTTATTCAGTTATTTAGCTTACAGCTAGCCAATAACAAAAAGCGCATTGAATAGTGAAACATCCAATGCGCTTTTTCGTATAGTTACTTCCTTAAAAACGCTGTCTGTTCAAGCATATACCCAATGCGTTCGACAATCGTTTCTACCTCTTGTGGATTTTTAATCAGATCATAATCATTAATATCAAGCCGTAGCACCGGACATGTATTGAACGAATTAATCCATTTATCGTAGCGGCCATGCATCTCTTCCCAATAGGAAATCGGCGTTTGCTGTTCCATTGGACGCCCACGCTCTTGAACACGTGCCACAATTTCATCCAGCGACCCTTCCAGATAAACGAGCAACGTCGGATGTGGGAAATAAGGTGTCATGACCATTGCTTCAAACAAATTCGTATATGTCTCATAGTCAACAGGATCCATTGTTCCTTTTTCTTGATGCATTTTCGCAAAAATCCCTGTATCTTCATAAATCGAACGGTCTTGGATAAATCCGCCGCCATATTCAAAAATACGCTTTTGCTCTTTAAAACGCTCCGCTAAGAAATAGATTTGTAAATGGAAGCTCCATTTTTTAAAGTCATCATAAAAACGATCGAGATACGGATTTTGATCGACATTTTCAAAGGATGTCCTAAAATTCAATGCATCTGCAAGTGCCTGCGTCATTGTCGACTTCCCAACACCAACCGTCCCAGCAATTGTAATAACGGCGTTGTTTGGAATACCGTATTTTTCACGTAAGTTCATTCAAAGTAACTCCTTTTCTTATCGTTGCATCAACGGTATCTAAAATGAATTGCAAATCCTCGTCACTGCTCACAAAATCAAGATCATCTCCATTGAATCGGAGCACCGGAATTTCGGGATGTGCCGTTTCAAAATATGTAATGAACTTCTCGTAGTCTTCTGACAGCTGCTGCATATAAGCGGGGTCCATGTTTTTTTCGAAGTCACGACCACGCAGGGCAATTCGTTTCATAAGCGTGTCTAAACTCGCATGTAAGTAGACAATAACATTCGGTACAGGCATGTCCTGCGTCAAGATCTTATAGATTTCCTCATACTTCGCATATTCTTCAGGGCTTAATGTGCGTTTAGCAAAAATAAGGTTCTTGAAGATATGATAATCAGCAACGACTGATTTTTGTTCGACTAGAATTTCGTTTTTAATATCACTAAGCTGTTTGTAGCGATTACAAAGAAAAAACATTTCGGTCTGGAAGCTCCATTCCTCGATGTTATCGTAGAATTTATTTAAAAACGGATTTTCATCCACAATTTCTTTTAACTGATGGAATTGTTGTCTCTCTGCAATGGCTGTGGAAAGCGATGTTTTCCCAACGCCAATTGGACCTTCGACCGTTATGAACGGAACCGACATCTAAAATCCTCCTTCATGAAGTAAATACTACTTATTTTATCACACGGTGGAAATGAAAAATAGAGCCTGCACAATGATTCACGTGGAACAATTAATGCTACACTATTTCTAAGGAGTGATATCTGATGACTACATTTGAACAAGATCGGCTATATATGCAAATGGCGATTGACGAGGCGATGAAAGCACAAGCGATTGGGGAAGTACCAATTGGTGCAATCATTGTACATAATGACCAAGTCATTGCACGCGCACATAATTTGCGGGAAACAACTCAAAATGCCGTCACCCACGCAGAGCTATCTGCCATCCAGGATGCCTGCAAAGAAATCGGCAGCTGGCGTCTTGAAGAAACAACTTTATACGTCACTCTTGAACCATGCCCCATGTGTGCCGGTGCTATTTTACAATCCAGAATTCCGCGTGTTGTCTACGCTGCACGTGATCTCAAAGGCGGTTGTGTCGATTCCCTCTATCGCTTATTGAACGATCCGCGCTTCAATCATGAATGCGATGTTGTTGAAGGTGTTTTGGCAGATGAATGCGGGGAAATGCTGACGGCATTTTTCAGAGCAATACGGGAACGTAAAAAACAAGCAAAAAAAGAGGCGGCGCAAAAAGTCTAATGACTTCAGCGCACGCCTTTTTTCCACTGAATGTGCCAGCCGCCGCCTCAATTCGCGGAAGAACGCGAATGGTGTCGGTGACTGGACACAGGTGAGTACTATGCATGTTACTTCGTAATAACTTCTTTCCCACCCATATACGGGCGCAACACTTCAGGAATAACGACAGAACCGTCTTCTTGCTGGTAATTTTCAAGGATTGCCGCTACTGTACGACCAATCGCTAGACCACTACCATTCAACGTATGCACATACTCAGGCTTCGCCCCTACTTCACGACGGAAACGGATATGCGCACGACGCGCTTGGAAATCTTCAAAGTTTGAACAAGATGAGATTTCACGGTAAAGGTTCTGTGTTGGAATCCATACTTCAAGATCATACTTTTTCGCAGCCGTAAAGCCAAGATCCGCTGTACACATTTTCAACTTACGGTATGGGAGCTTTAACAACTGCAACACTTTCTCCGCATGTCCCGTCAATTTCTCCAGTTCATCATAAGAATCCTCAGGCTTCACAAAACGAACAAGTTCCACTTTGTTGAACTGATGCTGACGGATCAACCCACGCGTATCACGGCCCGCAGATCCCGCTTCTGAACGGAAGTTTGTGCTATACGCAGCAAACGCGGCCGGAAGTTGTGCAACATCCAAAATTTCATCACGGTAAAAGTTCGTAACAGGCACTTCAGATGTTGGGATTAAGAAGTAATCTTCTTCCTGTAAAAGAAACGCATCTTCCTCAAACTTCGGAAGCTGTCCTGTCCCCGTCAAACTCGCACGATTGACCATATACGGCGGTAGCATTTCCTCATAGCCATGCTCATCCTGATGCAAATCCATCATGAAGTTAATCAATGCACGCTCTAAACGAGCGCCCACTCCACGGTAAAAGACGAAACGACTTCCCGTAACTTTTGCAGCACGTTCGAAATCAAGGAGATTCAAATCTGTACCAATTTCCCAATGCGGCTTCGGTTCAAATCCAAATACCGGAAGTTCTCCCCAAGTAGCCACTTCGACATTGTCATCCTCGGTATCACCAACAGGAACGCTGTCATGTGGGATATTCGGAATACGCATCATAATATACTCGAGTTGTTCTTCCACTTGGCTAAGCTCTTCGTCAAGTGTTTTAATGTCATCCCCGACTGTACGCATACGTACGATCAATTCATCCGCATCCTCTTTATTGCGCTTCATTTGCGCAACCTTTTGGGATACTTCATTACGTTCCGCTTTCAACACTTCTACTTTCGCAATCAATTCTCTGCGTTTGTCATCGAGACCGCCGAATTTATCGAAATCTGAAAGATCTTCCCCACGTTTCGCGAGCTTTTCCTTCACTTCATCGAAATTGGCGCGAACTTTTTTAATATCAAGCATGGACAATTCCTCCTTAAAATATTGACGATGATGGAAAATGGGCAATAAAAAAAGCCCTCAAATCCCCTATAAAAGGGACGAGAACTACCCGCGTTGCCACCCAAATTGACCGGACACTTATCGTCCAATCCACTTCATTGAAATAACGGCTCAAATACCGGCATAGGCTTACTCAACGTTTCAGCCCAGCTACTCAGGAATGGATTCACAAGTGTTTTTACCGACTCCCACCACCCGTCGGCTCTCTACAAAAAACGTGCTCGCTACTACTTTCCATCATCGTCTCCTATTTGCAATTACAAATACCTTACTACATGCACAACATTTTGGCAAGCCGTATACAGAAGATTTGTATTCGCTTTCAATGTATACAAAAAAGCGAGGGATTATTCCCCCGCTTTCAATTTATCATTACCACCCGCGCTCTTGCATACGTTCACCTGCCGGCAAACCTGCAATTTCCAAACCTTTCATTGGCGTACCAATATCTTTAGATAGCTCACCAATCAATTTATAGTCCCTAAAGTTTTGCGTCGCTTGAACAATTGCACGTGCAAATTTCTCTGGGTTTTCAGATTTGAAAATCCCCGACCCTACAAATACACCATCTGCACCAAGCTCCATCATTAGTGCAGCATCCGCCGGTGTCGCCACGCCGCCTGCTGCATAGTTGGTGACAGGAAGACGCCCGTGTTTTTTGATTGCCAGTAAAATCTCATACGGTGCGCCAAGATCACGAGCTTCCGTCATGATTTCATCTTCATTCATATGAACGATTCTGTTCACTTGTGCATTTACTTTACGCAGATGACGTACAGCTTCGACAATATTGCCTGTACCTGGTTCACCTTTCGTACGAAGCATTTTTGCGCCTTCACCAAGACGACGAGCTGCTTCTCCGAGATCACGCGCTCCACAAACGAATGGTACGTTATATTGACTTTTCAGCAAATGATATTCTTCATCCGCCGGTGTCAGTACTTCACTTTCGTCGATATAATCAACACCTAGCGCTTCAAGTACACGTGCTTCGGAAATATGCCCGATGCGCGCTTTCGCCATTACCGGGATTGACACCGCTCCTTGTACTTCTGTAATGATACGTGGGTCTGCCATACGTGCTACGCCGCCTGCTGCACGTATATCTGAAGGAACACGTTCCAATGCCATTACTGCAATTGCACCTGCCGCCTCCGCAATTTTTGCCTGCTCCGCATTAATAACATCCATAATAACGCCGCCATATTGAAAACTCATTTTTTCTTCCCCCTTTTCTTATTGTTCAGTATAATGGAGTATGACCTTATTAAAATACCCAGTTATACATAAGTTAAAGAGGTCAGATAGGATGATCAACGTGGATATGCTATTCATTAAGTTAGAAAAAAATCAAGATGTCCCATTATACGAACAGATTTATGACCAAATCCGCCGAGACATCACCAATGGTAAATTACCTATCGGTATGAAGCTTCCTTCCAAACGCAAACTCGGTGATTTTCTCAATATTAGCCAGACAACTATCGAATTTGCCTATGCTCAACTCACGGCAGAAGGGTTTATTTCATCGAAACCTCGAAAAGGGTATTATGTACAAGCAATTGAAGAACTCGCTTATGTTCAACCTGTGGAACTTGCAGCGAAATCCATTCGTCGAAAAAAAGAAGACGTATCCATCGACTTTTCACCCGGTAAAATTGACACAGAATCGTTTCCATTCACGCAATGGCGCAAATACGCCAAAGATGTCATCGACGAATCATCACAGAACCTTCTGCTGCTAGGTCATCCTCATGGAGATAGTCAGCTACGTCAAGAAATTGCCCGCTATTTGTACCATTCCCGAGGCGTTGATTGTACACCAGAACAAGTCATCATCGGCTCTGGAACAGAGCAGCTCATGCCACTCGTCATCCGCATTCTCGGTAAACAAGCAACTTATGCTATCGAGGACCCTGGCTATCCACTTACGCACCATGTTTTTTACCATAATGACCGGAAAGCAATTCCTATTGCTGTCGATGAAGAAGGGATGGATGTACGAGCTCTCCAACGCTCTGGAGCGACCGTTGCCTATGTAACACCTTCACACCAGTTCCCAACCGGTACCGTCCTGTCTGCGGCTCGCAGGACCGCTTTATTGAACTGGGCTTCGGCGCAAGACGAGCACTTTATCATTGAAGATGATTACGATAGTGAATTTCGTTATACAGGACGCCCCATTCCCTCTTTACAAGGGATGGGTAAGGGTGGCAACGTCATTTATTTAAGTACCTTTTCAAAATCGCTCATGCCATCGCTACGGATCGCCTACATGGTGCTCCCTCCTGTATTGCTCGACAGATACGAGAAGGCCTTTATTCACTACGCGGCTACCGTACCACGGCTCGACCAACATATTCTTGCCCGCTTCATGGCTGACGGCCACTTTTCGCGCCATCTAAACAGAATGCGAAAAATTTACCGACGTAAGCTACAAGTTCTAACCGAAGCACTCTCGACTTACGCACCACACATCTCATTTTCCGGCGATGAAGCAGGCATGCACATCATCATCACTGTCCATACGACTGTCAGCGAAGAAACACTTGTTGAATTAGCTAGCGCAGCGAATATCCGTGTCTACGGTCTAAACGGTTATAGAACAACTCCAATAACAGGTGAACCTTCCTTTCTAATAGGCTTCGGTGGACTTTCTGTCGATGAAATAACAAGTACCATAGATACCCTCATGGCGAGTTGGCAAATTGAAAAAGGCACAGAATCCAATTAAGGGTTCTGTGCCTTTTTATTAATCAATTACACCTCAGCGTAAACTTGTGACATCCGCCGGAGGCTTAGCTTGATTCAGTAGGGATTTTGCACCTCCTACTGAATCAACTTAAAATAGACCTTTAATAAAACCAGTTGCGCCATTCCAAATACCGGCAAAGAAATCACCGATTGCGCCCATCATTAGGGAGAACCAACCTGCCTTCTCAACGGCATCCTTCGTGACAAGATCCGTTCCTGGATGATCAGCGTCAATGAAGCCATAATCCGTTCCTTCTGTTTTAACTAGTTTTACATGACCCACAACCGTACCTTGTTCAACAGGTGCTTGGAGTGAACCATCTTTTAGTTTTGATTCATCAATTGTCACTTCCGGAACATACAAATCTTTTTCGCTCGACTTGACCATCATACGAATCGGTTCCTTCACTGCAATCGATACTTGTTTCTCTTTCCCTTTGATAACCTCAAGTTCTTTTTGTTTATCGAACTGATGACCAGCAGGAACGAACTCTACCTCTGAGAATTGGCTAAAGCCATAATCGAACAAAGCGCGTGTCGCATCGAAGCGTGCTTTATATGAGCCGACACCGTTTGCATCGACCGCTTTCATCACGACAGCGATGACGCGCTTACCATCACGTGTTGCCGTTCCTGTAAAGCAATGTCCTGCAAAATTTGTTGTACCCGTTTTCAGACCGTCAACGCCTGCATATTCATAAACGAATCCTGGAAGCATGAAGTTCCAGTTATCCATCTTGATTTCATCCGTTGTACCTTCACGGAAAAGTTTTGTATTAATTTTTGTTGTTTCCAGAACTTCTGGATAGTCATGCAACAAATAATAAGCAAGCTTTGCAACAGACTTTGCCGGCATAACGTTCTCGTCGTCTGGGCCAGTCCCTTGTGGATGCATTCCTTGTAGATCGCTATTATTCAAACCCGTTGAATTGACAAATTTATAATCTTTCAAGCCAAGCTCTTGTGCTTTTGCATTCATTAGCTTCAAAAACTCAGTTTCTGTTCCTGCAATCGTTTCAGCAATCGCAATCGTCGCGGCATTCGCCGAATAAATCGCTAACGCTTCATACAATTCACGAACTGTATACGTACCATCTCTTCGTAACGGTACGTTACTGAGGCGACGATCCTGTGAAACCGCATACGTATAGTCGTTCACTTTATATTCTTGATCCCAGCTTATCTTCCCTTCCTTAATGGCTTCAAAAAGAAGATACTCTGTCATCATTTTCGTCATACTTGCAATGCCCAGTGGAGTATCTGCATTTTCTTCGTATAAAATCTTTCCACTTTCTGCATCAATTAAAATTGCACCGTCAACATGAATGCCCAATGTTGAATCTGCATAAGCTGGAGCTGTCGTACCGAGTGTCGTTAATAATAATAGTGGCATTAACAATACGGCCACCCATTTTTTCATTTTGTGTTTCACAATACTACCTCCGTCATTGCTATTTCCCCAAGGTTATTTTACCATAACTCCGGGACTACATGGGAACTAAACTAAAAAAGCACCTTTCCGCTCATATGTAGACGCGGGAAAGGTGCTGAAGTTCCATTACACACTTAATTAAAGCGAGTAGTTAGGAGCCTCTTTCGTAATTTGTACTTGGTGTGGATGGCTTTCGCGTAATCCGGCACCCGTCATGCGAACAAATTGTGCTTTTTCTCGTAGATCATGCAAATCCTTTGTGCCGCAATACCCCATACCTGCACGAACACCACCAATTAACTGATGAATCGTATCTGCTAGTGGGCCTTTATATGGCATACGCCCTTCGATTCCTTCTGGAACAAGCTTCTTCGCATCATCTTGGAAGTAGCGGTCTTTCGATCCACGCTCCATCGCTGCAACCGAGCCCATTCCACGGTACACTTTAAAACGACGTCCTTGGAAAATCTCAGTTTCCCCAGGACTTTCCGTTGTACCCGCTAGAAGGCTTCCAAGCATGACAACATGTCCGCCCGCAGCAAGCGCTTTGACGATATCTCCAGAATATTTTATACCACCATCTGCAATAATCGTTTTGCCTTGTCTACGCGCTTCTGATGCACACTCATAGATAGCTGTAATTTGTGGAACACCCACCCCAGCAACTACACGAGTCGTACAAATAGAACCAGGACCAATCCCAACTTTAACGACATCAGCGCCAGCTTCGTAAAGCGCACGTGCACCTTCTGCAGTAGCAATGTTCCCCGCGATAATATCGAGATCCGGATATGTTTGTCTAATTTGTTTAACCGTATCTAAAACACCTTTAGAATGTCCATGAGCCGTGTCAATAACAATAACATCGACTTCCGCCTTAACAAGCTTCTCAATACGCACCATCGTATCAGATGTTACACCAACTGCCGCACCAACCAATAAGCGACCATGCTTATCTTTAGCAGCATTCGGGAACTCAATCACTTTTTCAATATCCTTAATCGTAATTAACCCTTTAAGGATTCCTGCTTCGTCAACAATCGGAAGCTTTTCAATCTTATACTTCTGTAAAATTTTCTCCGCGTCTTCAAGCGTTGTGCCGACAGGAGCCGTCACAAGATTCTCTTTTGTCATTACATCATCGATAATCAATGAATAATCCTGAATAAATCGAAGATCACGGTTTGTTAAGATTCCAACAAGTTTCAACTCTTCATTATTATTAACGATTGGAACACCAGAAATACGATATCTGCCCATCAAATGCTCAGCATCGAAAACTTGATGTTCAGGCGTAAGGTAAAATGGGTTTGTTATCACACCATTTTCAGAACGTTTAACAGTCACTACTAGCTCGGCTTGCTCTTCGATACTCATATTCTTATGAATAATACCCAACCCGCCTTGACGTGCCATTGCAATAGCCATCTTCGACTCTGTGACGGTATCCATACCAGCACTAATGACCGGGATGTTTAATTTAATCTTCTCTGTAAGATTAACAGTCAGTGACACATCCTTCGGTAATACTTCAGATGGTCCAGGTACAAGTAATACATCATCGAACGTAAGCCCTTCACGCTCAAACTTTGATTCCCACATTCCATTACGCCTCCTAGTGTATATATTATCAGTTCAATATTATTAAATAGGTTATCAGCGGATACAATAGCTGTCAAGGAAGTGGTGTCAAGTAAAAGTATTCACATTATTCACTAAACAAACCGAGTAATTATATTGTTTATTTTGAACGATAAGTTTGCAAATAATGTACATTTAATGACAAGGTATAATACTTCCTTATTACCGATAAACTCCTTTAAAACTAAACACAAAAAAAGCCATTACCTATTGGTAATGACCGTGTGCCCGGCGACGTCCTACTCTTGCAGGGGGAAACCCCCAACTACCATCGGCGCTGAA
>NZ_JAWLIQ010000039.1:0-19928 GCF_033485175.1 Sporosarcina sp. YIM B06819
AAAGTGTTGTCTAGTCCATCGGAAACGTTGCGAGGTAAGCTGGTTATGTTGTTAAGTCCTCAGAACGTTGCTTAGTTCGCAGATAGTGTTGTCTAGTCCATCGGAAACGTTGCGAGGTAAGCTTTTTACGTTGTTAAGTCCTCTGAAAACATTACGTACTTTTTCTTTGCCGGCAAAGAGGGTCGCCTCACGAAAAAAAAGCTACCCGTCATCCAGGTAGCCTTCCCTCATTTATTCGCTTCTTCCTTATCACGTTTCAAGCGCGGGCGCGAGCGCATATCCGCCTCGAAACGACGCAGCAAGTCATTACCTCCTAAACCTTCCTCAATCAATTCCTCCAAAAGCTGTTCCGCATATTGCGAACGGGCCCGTTTCAATCGTCCTTTCAATAAAACAGAGATATTATTACCAATCTGCTTCACCGCTTCGACAGTAACACGGAACGGAGCTGGATCGTTTTCAGGATAGGAAATGACAACTTTTGCATCCAATAATACCTCATCCATCATCCATTTTTCAAAAGTAGATTTATACTCCTGGTCGATAAACATCTCCAAAACCCACAAACGGTGACTGTTTTCTTGATTGATGATAATCCCATCGATAAGCGGGAAGTCCTGCACATTATCTTCATTCATGATTCCAACAGACAACATTTTAAACGATTTCACCGTTGATCAGCCCCAGACTTTTTCCTTTAATTATACCATAGGACGAAAATCCAACGTGAGAAATGAAAACAAGCCAAATTCGAATTGTTTACGTACAGTACAAAATCAACAAAAGCATTAGGCAAGCGTTTTATCGAGAAAAAAGAAACTTTTTGCTGTTTGAAATGAAGAAAATTTAGTGCGAAAAGGGGTCAAATTTGGATAATAGCACTTTGCGTACTACAACTTAAAGAAGTAAGATAAATCCAATAACTCGAAGGGAGGGAAACAATTGAATCAGGTTGCACTTGTAGGGCGTATCACGAAGGATCCAATCCTGCGAAAAGTTTCTGGAGGAAGAGTGCAGCTAAGCTTTGTTCTAGCTGTAAGCCGTAATTTTAAAAATCAGAACGGAGAAGTGGACTCCGATTTTGTCCTCTGTACGATGTGGGGACATGGAGCGGAGAATACGGCGAAGCATTGTGGAAAAGGATCTTTGATTGGTGTCGGTGGTCGTATCCAATCAAGGACATACGAGCGTGAAGACAAAAGTCGAGTCTATGTAACCGAAGTATTTACCGAAGATGTCCGTTTTCTAGCAACGAAAAAGCGAAGCAATGATAATCTGTACGGAGAAGCCGCAGAGAGCCATGCAACCACATCAACAGTAGCGGAGATGAAGGAAGAAGAACACTTCAACCTGCCAAACCGTGAAGCAGAAGGATTACCGATTTTTTAACCGGATAGTCAATACATAAGAAGCCGGAAAAAATCGTCGAGAGGAGGAACTTGACCGGGCCATAAACAGGCCGGAGCTGTACCTACAATTAAAAATGGATAGTGTGAGAAAAGGAGTACTGGGCAGTAGGAGTAGGATTGGGGTCCTAACCATGCCAGCAACATAAGCAGAAATAGGGGTAATGGCAGCGCTAAGATCCAATTGGGGTTGGATTTAGCCGATCATGAAGACAGGCCGCTAATGGGCTCGGGTGCGAAGACCACTTTTGCTCACGAGCACCATATAAGCGGAAAGGAGGTGTGGGATAATGAATTCGCTTGAGAAAGACATTAAACGAATGGAGTTACAGATTGGTCAGCTCATTAATATTGTTGCCAATCAAAATGAGCGGCTCAATCGGTTTGAAGACAATGAACGCAAGAAAAAAATTATAGCGCTACATAACAGGCCGCTTGCAGAGCGTGTATAACGACACAGAAAAGACCCCAGAGTATTAGCATCTCTGAGGTCAGCTTATCAGTTAAATCAGCTGTTAAATGACAGTAAATCATCCAATTCCGTATCGGATAATTCGGTCAGCCATTGACTAGATTGGATGAGATCGGCAGACAATGCCGCCTTCTCTACAAGCATTTTATCGATTTTTTCTTCGATTGTCCCGATGGTCACGAATTTATGGACGTGGACAAACTTAGTCTGACCAAGTCGATAAGCCCGGTCAGTTGCTTGATTTTCAACAGCGGGATTCCACCAACGATCGGCGTGTAATACGTGGTTTGCACCGGTCAAGTTCAATCCAGTACCACCAGCCTTCAATGATAGTATGAAAATCGGGAATTCGCCTTCTTGGAAAGCTTCGACCAGTCGATCCCGTTGTCCCTTTGGCATACTACCCGTTAAGAACGGCACGTCAATTCCGTGTAACTCTGATAGACATTGGCGGATCAACTGCCCCATGCCGATGTATTGTGTGAAGATGAGGCATTGCTCGCCATTTCCTGCAATATCAGCAGCCATTGATACAATTCGATCCAGTTTGTCTGAGCGATTCATCATTTGCTCAGCAGGTGATTGTGGCTCCTTCAAGAATAAAGCTGGATGATTACAAAGCTGTTTCAAACGGCTAAGCATTTTCAAAATAAGACCCTTTTTCTCAAAACCAGTTAGAGTCTGTAACTTGAATTTTGTCTCTTCAAGGAAACTTTCATATAAAGCAGCCTGTTCCGTTGTTAACGGGCAATATTCATTTTGCTCAAGCTTTTTCGGTAGATTCAGTTGCAAATCAGGATCACTCTTTGTTCGGCGCAATAGGAATGGACTAATTTTTGCCCGTAGCTTTCGTTTATCCACCTCAGAATCATCGCGCTCGATGGGAATTATGAAGTTATCCGTGAACTTCCGGAAATTGCCGAAATAGCCTCTGTGGATAAAATCAAAAATCGCCCATAACTCTGATAAGCGGTTTTCAATCGGTGTACCTGTCAGGGCGATATGGTGTTTGCCACGAAGCTTTCGAATCACGCGAGACTGCTTTGTTTGCATGTTCTTGATGTTCTGGGCTTCATCCAGCGTAATACTCGCAAATTCCGTTTCTGCAAGCATTTCACCATCCTGTGAAGTAGTACCATATGTTGTGAGGATCACATCAGGCTTCAGTTCATCGATCAGTGCCTTGAAATTGTCATCTTTCGCACGTGATGGTCCGTAATGTGTATGGACAGACAAAGTTGGAGCAAAGCGTTCAATTTCTTTTTGCCAGTTACCTAGGACACTTGTTGGGCAAACAATCAATGAAGGTGTAGTCGTCTCTTCTCTTGCATGTACGTTTAGTAAATAAGTGATGAGTTGGATGGTCTTTCCTAGTCCCATATCATCGGCAAGGCATGCTCCGAACTGATTGTCTCGCATGAAAATTAGCCAGTTATAGCCTTCCTCTTGATAAGGGCGGAGTTGCGCTTGCAGATTTTCAGAAATACCCGCAGAGGGCAGTCCTTTTTTATCGGATAGCATCTCCATATAGCCGCGAAGTGATTGCTGCATTGTGAAAGCGAAAAGCGGATCCTCGATGTCATCGTCCTCTTCCAGAGGAACAATTTCTTCGGGAATATCCTGAAATAGTAGATCTTTAACAGTCCATTCCCCAGCATCTGCTCGATCCATTAAATCACGGATCTTCTTCAACCAGAGTGGATCAATGTGGAACCATTCATCGCCAGATCGAATGTATTCCCGATTTTCATCGACAAGCTTCCGGAATGTATCGCGGTCGATGGGGTTACCAGCAAGCGAGAAATTCCAATCAAAGGATAATACTTCATCTAAGCCGGTAGCTGATTTATAGGATTGCATACTTGCATTTGTTCGAACTTGTATTTTTGATTCTGTTACCGACTTCAGCCATGCCGGTAAAATGACGGGATAGCCAAATGATTGAAGGAGGGGAAGATCCTCCTGGATGAACATTCGTACTTCCATATCAGACATTGGTGTGGATAGAAAACTTTCGCCAGAAACAATATCCACAGAGCTGAGAAACGATGTCATTTCAGATTGCTTTTTGACAATATCATCTGCATACGGCTTCCATTTAGCAGGCAGTGCATCCAATGCAGGGGCATTTATTTTTCGGGCGGTAGGTAACCAGTGTGTACCCCGTTCACTAATAATAACGGACTCTAGTAGCCATTCCGTCTCTGTTTCAGCTGCAGGTTCAGTCAGGCGGAAAGCGACACGAATCGGCATCGTTGAAACGGATTCACCCGGCCATCCATAAGTGCGTAAATGAGGGAGCAAGGAGGGCAGTAAATCTGGATGAATAGCAGAGTCTGCAAGCTTGCTCCGTACAGCATAACTAATAATCATCGCAGCTTCTTCTGACAAGCCAGCTTGTTTATTGTTGAAACGGATACTGGTTCCGTCTAATTCTGCATAACTCCACAATTCTGGGTCCAACCAGGCATCAGCAGCCTCACGGATGGCAATCAGTTGTACATTATCTTGTTCAGTAACTCCATCGAATGAAACATAAGGATGCATAGTAGAAAAAGCTTGTAGCAGTTGATCTGCACGTAGCTGGACTTCTTCACCGTCTGTCTGTGCAAGAAGTCCAAACAAAGCGCGCTCATTGTTGAAAAATAGATAGGAAATAAGTTGGTCTGGATCTACTGCAAAATGATGATCATCTTCAGCAGAAATGGAAAATAGTCCATCATCAGTTAGACGAATTGCCATTCGAAATAGGCGGTTTAACGTGAATGTTTCAGTCATAAGTTCAGATTTCCTTTCTCCATTTCTTCCATCAATGCACGAAGTCTACGGTTTTTTTCGCGCACAGTATCGATATATTGATTCCAAAAGTCGGTTTTCCCACCCTTTTTTGAACCAACTTTCATTTTCTTAAATAATTTAACGGCACGTCGATAGCTATGCCGGTTCTTTTCTTTGATAAAACCCATTGCGTACGTATGAAGGAGGGGCATAACAGCTACTGGATCTGTCGACAACGCTATTTTCAAGCCGCCCGCTTCTGCACCATCATAGGACACGCCATATCTGTGCATCAGGGCCGCCCATTCAGAAAATCGTTCACGTTCGACAAGGAAATCTGCAAAGACATCAATTCCGGACTCACCGTAATGTGAAAATAAGCTTTCTCTTGCCTCTTCAGAAAAGTCGGCTGCTTCAAATAACCCATCAATTTTCCTAACGAACAATGGTCGATTCGCTAGCGTAACTGTGTGATTGACATACTCACCAATGAAGGGTAATAAAGCTGTCATAATGATGGAAAGTGATTCAATATCATCATCACCTTCAGCAAGGTCGGCAAGTGGCAACCAGATAGCGATATTGTCGACCGATACGTTACTGACAAGCTCTTCTAGCTCAACATGCTGACTTTGCAACAGATGGAAAAAGGCGACTAAAATCTGGGCTTCCTCGGATTGTTCTTGACTTAGAATGGCTAATTCAACATCTCTTGCAGCTTGATTTGGGAAAAGATGTTGCCAAAAAAGGCGATAGACGCGGAATCTTTCGTCAAATAGCCCTGTATTACCAAGTGTAAATATGCGAACAAGCTCTTTCAAGCGCTCGTGAAAAGCATCCGCTTCAAATAACTTTGGTTTTGCCCCAATTGCAGTAACGCTGTCATGCAGTTTACCGAGCTGTTCCGTTAACCAGTTTTGTACATACCATTTACCGTAGAAAAAAGAGGATGTTTGACCACCTAGATGTGTCTGAACATATGCCCAACCGGCACCCAGTACATGTAAACGATAATACAGTTCGAAAAGAGGCTTCCACTCCCATTCAAATGGGGTAAGTGGAATCGCTTTTTGATCAATCAAAGAAGTTTCATGAATAAATACGCCTGGATTTTCCGCTATTCCAATTGTGCGAAGGGGTTGCGTTAAACGCGATAACACTTCGATCCAAGCTTCAGGTGTCCGGGCTGATATGGAAAGCGCCATTTGCTGCGATTCAGTTCTACGCCATTCATGAAGCCAATCAGCCAACGAACTAAACTGTGAATACAGGTGGAAGATGACAGCAAGTCGATGTGAACACCAACCAACTGCAAGACATGAGCACTGTGCATCTACTTTTTCAAAGGATAGATGCACTCCTTGGATCTGTGCACCAGGATTACCGACCTTGGCAGCTGCTGCGGAGGGCAACAGGTCGTAAGAGCCCACTGCCCCGTTTCGTACCATAGCAACTGCTTGCCGGACCATAAGTGCATCGTTTTCTACGCCGGGCTGGAGAGCATGTTTAATGCCGTTCATAAATTCATCTATTTCACTTTCATGTAAGTAAGAAATACGTTCTACGGTCATATTAATGGGACCACTCCTTCAGAAAAGCATTCTTTCCATTATACCGCTTTTCTGACCAGACCGGAAATGATGTTATTCAGTATTTTCTTCTTTAGCATATTTGTGGATTAAAGTTAATAATGCCTTATTGGAATTAAGGAAAATACGTCGATCTTTTTCGCTTAGAAGAGACGCTAAGGAGACAAATTCCCGCAGCTCGGGACTCACCTCAAATAGTTGTCGGTGCCTGTCAATAAAACTATCCATATATCTCTCCTGTACTTCGGACGTTTTGGCAGGCTGTGTCATCTTGAAATCTCGCACTGACTTCAAAGGTGTACCAAGAATCATTGCAAGAAAGTAGTCGTCGGGCACAGCAAACGTTTCTTTCACAATAGGTAGCAAATCACTTGGAAATCCTCGTTCGTTCCTTTCATAATTGGATAAAGCAGCGGGATCTATTTTTAGTTCAAGTGCAGCTTCCAGTTGCTTCATCCGTAAATATTCTTCCCTATATTCCTTGAATTGTTTTCCAAAATGCATAGTAACATCCCTCTCGTTTTTCACAACCGTATAGAAAAATAGAGTGGAATCATTAAAAACCAACAATTTGCCAATAAAAATATAATAATTGTTGGTTTTATAAAATTATTGGAGAATTAATGTAAAATTTATGATTATATATACTTGTGTATAGAGTTTGTACCTTTAGCACTGTTAAGGAGGCACTTGAACAGCATTGGAAGAACTAATTCTGTATGTACCTAATCTAGAACAACAGTTTTATAAAAGGAAAGAACTGCAATACAATATTACACAACTACCCTCTTCGGTTACGGGTTCAATGAGTCATGTTAACTATGTAAAGGAAGAACGAAAACTGTATTTTAACGCGGTAACGTTTGGAACACTAGAATTTCAAGTCATGCTGTTAGATTTTGAACAAAATAAGATTACGTTTAAAGGGAAAAAGGATCCGTCGGGAAATATAAATGAAAGGTTATATGAATTATTAACTTCATTAAAACTAGATTTCCAGCCGATACAAATGTCATTTATGATGAACAGACCTATTAAACAAAATTAGCGAATTGAATAATTGGCAATCTATAATCATATTTATGTACTATCAGGAAAGATTTGTTCACGGAATGGACACATACGTGATAGAATAGTAGTAATCGGAATATTCAATTCTAGGAGGGAGAACGATGCTATCCGTGCAGCGTATGACACCATTTTTTACAAGTCAAGAAGATTTTCGCCTTCGTTTAGTATTTGCCTACCAGTATTTCTCCATCATCAAAGGAGGGGAAGTATTTCAGTTCGTGCCATCGGAAGGAAAAGAAATCGTTATTAATATGAAGAGCTTGCAAGTTGAGAATCTAGGGGAAGTATTTGTTTTCCAACGGGGCAATCGATTTATTCGACTGCCGCTCTACCAATTGCTTCTCATATCAGACCTTCATATGCATTTGACGACCATTCTTGAGGGGGCGTTAGATTTGGAGATGGAAATGCCGGAAGTGGTTACGCTGGAAGCAGTAGGAATCATCGAACAATTGGAAGCAGATAACAGATTACGAATGATTGATTATGCACTGGAAACAAACAATGTAAATCTGTTCAGTGAATTGACGGAAGGACTGCAGGAAAATTGAAAAATGAAATATAAAAAACACCATTCGTTATCAAGTAACGGTGGTGTTTTTTTGTTGTGTGTTGAATTTTTAAGTAGTCATAAAATAAAGGGCTACAACGAAAATGGTTGAGCCTGTTAATCCAAATAGAAAATCCCGCCACGTAAATCCGTATTTTTCGTCCTCTTTCATAACAATCCGCCCCTTTGTCGATTTCCCGGGAAATAAGTTGAAGTTCATTTCCTATGGAATCGGTCCTTGTCGGAAGGATAGACAAAAAGACCGTTTTTTAAACAATGATGACTACAAATCTATAAATATTGAATAACGCCATGAACAACATGGCTGCATCAAACATGATGCATGTCCAGTGCCTAGCATCAGTATATGGCGGCTATCTCATTCTTATACCTAGCAATAAAATAATTGCAGACTTGTTGCCTAAACCTGATTGTCCCGTAATAAGTTTTAGTTATCGCACAATTTTTGCGAGTGTAGAATAGTAGTAAAGGGGAAATGGGACTGATGCAAAAGCTTATGCATTTATTAAGCTGGATAGAACTACAATCCGAAATCGGTAACCTTCACAAGAACTCGGGCAGACAATGATACATCGAAAATATCACTAGTAGAATGACCAGCAGCAGTACTTGAATTCAATGACAAAGGAAGTGCTTTTTATACATCCCATGGTACGCTCGTTGCAGGCGCAAGTACTGTAATAGAATAGAAAGAAATGCAAATGAACGCCTACAATACATTTTAAGATGAAGCGATGACTTACCAATAATAGGGGAATCCCTGTTTATTCTACACGGGGATTTTTCTATTTTTTTTATTAAAAAGGGGATATATCTCGTGGTTTGGGGTATAGAAGTATAGAAGTGAAATGAACAGATGTTGATTTCTATAAAAAGGAAGTGCATCCATGACGGACACTAATACCGAAGCAATCGAATACCTTCATAAAAAATCAAGGCAGCAAAATTGGGGAGCAAGAAGAGCGACAAAGGACAAAAAGTATAAGGTGTCATCCACAACTGTCCAAGACTACATTGTACTGGATTTTGAAACAACAGGTCTCCGCGCGGGTGCCGATCGAATTATCCAAATTGGTGCCGTTAAATATGTAAAACACGAAATGACGGACATACTAAATACATTAATCAACCCGCAACGACAAATTCCAATAGAAATCACCCGACTCACGGGCATTTCAAGCGACGTAGTTGAATCCGCACCAACCATTGAACAAACCATTGGACAACTGATTGATTTCATCGGTGATTTACCAATCATTGCTCACAACGCATCATTTGATATGGGTTTTCTTTATGCAATCGAAAGCAGCATTGATATTAAAATCCCTGAATACGTCGTTATCGATACAGTTAAACTCGCCCGAAAAGTAATCGTCGAAACACCCAACCATAAATTAACGACATTAACCAAGTTCCTACAACTTGAACACGATGCCCATGACGCACTCGGTGACTGCTTCGCCACTGCAGCAATTTACCAATATTGCATCAAAAGGCGTAATTGATTTTAATCCCAAAGCATAAAATGCTGAGTCGGCTATTCCCGTTGGCAATTATTTGATATGATGAGGCGACAAAATGCATTGAATGGAGTGGACAGTGTGAAAAAAATAGCGTATGCAATTTGCATGATGCTAGCAATAAGCTTTGTTTTCAACACGACTCTAAGTAAAGCGGCAGGAAAAAAGCCGACTCATTACGTCGGGCTCCATGATCGACTCCTGCATTTCACAGAGGTCCGTGTAATCGATAGCGATATGAAAGTGCCGCTTGATGAAATTGCCAAAGTGCTGTACATCCCAGTAGAACAACGAAGTAATATGACCTACATCCGAAAGCGCGGCATTGAAATTAGCTACAATGAAGTCACGCAACAAACCATAAAAGACGGCGTCGAAACTAGCTGGGCTCCAATTGTCAACGTGGACGGAAAACTGTTCATTAGCGTCAAATACATCGCTCGAGAAATCGGATTTAAAACGGAGTACATCAAAAAACTTCAAACACTCCGCATCTATCGCGATGACTATAAGCATATGAGCCATGCCGATTACGAAAAAAAGATTCAACAGCTTATATCTGATGAAAAAAAGCCAGCCGTCTCACAAGCGAAGCCAGGCAAGAAGTCAGCCGTCAACGTCTATTTAACATTTGACGATGGTCCAAATCAATTCACAACCGTCAACAACGCAACACTCAAAAAATACAACGCCCAAGGCTCATTCTTTTTCCTCGGAAAACATATGAAAAACAACGAAGATATCGTCAAAGCCGTCGCGAGCGCAGGCCATTACATTGGTACACACAGCATGACACATGACAAAGATCTGGTGTACGAATCCGCGCAAGCCTTCATTGATGAAATGAACGAAGGAACCAAACTCATTCTACAAATGACCGGCCAAGACGCCAAATTACTGCGTGTCCCATACGGCAGTAAACCGCACGTCACACCAGCCATGAAACAACAACTCAACAAATACAACTACAAAATGTGGGACTGGGACGTAGACTCCAACGACTGGAAATACACCGACGAAGAAGCAGACAAAATCGCCAAAAACGTCCGCACCGGCGTAGAAAAAGCCTACAAATCAGGTGATCGTGACATCATCATCCTACTCCACGACCGCAGCCAAACATCAAAAGCACTCCCACAAATCATCGAATGGCTCCAACAAGAAGGCTACACCATCAAAGCATACGAACCAACCGAGCATATTATCCAAAACTTTTTACGTGATACAACGCTGTAACCCAAAAACCGCCTGCGATAGGCGGTTTTTGGGTGGAAAGTGAGATAGTGCGCGGTGTGTAGCGGGGACGTTGTCTAGTTCCTGATGGACGTTGCTTACTTCCAATAAAGCCTTGTCAAGTTCTTGATGAACGTTGCCTACTTCGACTAAAGCGTAGTCAAGTTTTCGGCGAACGTTGCTTACTTCAATCGACTAAAGCACAACCATCTAATCCGCCGCCCGGGAAACCGGACGGCTACCTTTTAGATCCTCAACTAACCAATAGTAGGGGAGGACAGCTGTTGGGGCGTCATAAGTAGATATGAAAAATACATGAGCCACTAAAGGTTCTCTACGCAGCAAAGCAACTATACAATAATTTCATAACATTTCCCGTCAACCAGCCAACATTTCCCCGAAACCAACCAACGTTCCCACAACTAAACAACATTACGCCGCAAGTAAGCAACGTTTCCCGCCAACCCGCCAACGCTTTCCCGAAACCAAGCAACGTTCCCACAACTAAACAACATTTCCCACAAACCAGCCAGCATTCCTTCCACTCACCAATACTTTACACCCACACCAATCCCGAATAAAAAACTCCACCCAATCCCAAATCACCCCTCAATCCCTATAACCTTCTAACCACAAAACATATATACTAAAATAGCAAACTAAAATACGCAAAATCGGGTATACACAATGCAATAAATCAACCATAGGAGGCCAATCATCATGAAAAAACACATCACCACCATTCTTTTCTCAACAACACTACTATTCGCGGCACATACACCAACACAAGCGGCAACATTTACGGACGTCCCTACAACACACTGGGCATACGAAGCCATCGACGACATATCGACTCGTGGCTTGATCAACGGCTATCCAGACGGCACTTATCGCCTCAACCAACCGGTTACCCGTGCGCAAGCTGCAAAAATTGTCGCGCTCGCCATTAACGCTAAACCGTCCACCGCATTTAAACCGCGCTTCCAAGATGTTAGCCCGGCCCACGGATCATACGACCATATCCGAGCACTCACCGAAAGTGGCATCTTCAGCAATGAGGACAAGTTCCAGCCGAACAAGCCGCTCACGCGCGCAGAAATGTCGAAAATGTTAGCACTCGGCTACAAAATCACCATCGACGACAACGATCAAATCAAATTCAGCGACGTCACCAAGCAAAATCACTACCATGGCTACATCACAACACTCGCCGAACTAGGTATCACGACAACACCAGCAGGCGGCGCATTCAAACCGAACGACAACGTATCGCGTGCCCAGATGGCAGCATTCCTACACCGCACAATGGAATTCGACAACGCACGCACAAATAGAACAATCGTCTACGACAAAGCAGCCCATATGTACATCAAAAACACAACAACCGTCAACAACACAGATGACAAAGCCTTAAAAACCATTACCCTTGTCAATGAACAACGGACACAACTAAGTGTCACAGCACTCACTCACGACAAAGAACTATCCAAAGTCGCCCAAGCAAAAGCGCAAGACATGGCAAACAACAATTACTTTGCCCATAGTTCACCGACATACGGCTCCACCAGCCAGCTACTCGATACCTTCAATTATAAGTGGACCGCATACGGTGAAAACATCGCCAAAGGCCAGCTAACACCTGAAGAAGTCGTCAAAGACTGGATGGACTCCCCAACCCACCGTGCCAATATCATCAATAATAAATTCACACACATCGGCACAGGATCCGCCACCGACGCCACCGGCACCATCTACTGGGTTCACGAATTTTCACGGAAATAAACATATCTCATCCGAGTGACTGGCACCACAACGACAAAGGTTCTTGCTACTGCAAAAGACACCCTATTCTAGAAGCAAACGGTGCCAGTCACTCGTCAGTGTCCCATCAACCACACTCGCAAGTTTTCTCCCTACCTACGCATCTATCACTCCAAACTTGGGTATACTCTATTAAATAGAAGCAACCGCCCACGAAAGGAGAGCACTGCCATGAAAACCCTACACACAGCAATCCTCACAATCCTTGCCCTTTTCCTATACACACCACTCGCCCAAGCCGACACACTTGATGATATCCAATTTTTCGTCGACGCCTACTACTACGGCGACATGCCAGAAAATCTCTTTACCATGACATCTGTCAATGAAATCATCCACTCACTCGACGAATACTCTCGCTACCTAACAGCAGAAGAATACCAGACGTATCTAGCCACAGTCGCCGCGAATAAACAACCAGCAAACGTTGCATCAACAACAGCACCACAAACGCAATCAGCAATAACCTCATCCATACTCTATGACAATATCGGTTACCTAAAAATCGCCACATTCCCTACCAATCTCGGCCAAAAAGTTCATGAACATTGGTTAGCACTCAAAAAAGCGGGCGCCACCGAACTCATCATAGATCTTCGCTATAACGGGGGAGGCTACGTCGATAGCGCCGAACAACTCCTCGGCTTCTTCTCAGGAGTAACAGACGCTTACAAGCTAGCCACGCGAGAAGGCACCCGTATGATCAAACCCATCGCCACAGACATAAAGTTTCCACAGCAAACCTATGTCCTTGTTAATCGCTATTCGGCCTCTGCCTCTGAAATCGTCGTGGCGGCACTCAAAGACCAACAAGCCGCAACCATTGTCGGCGAAACAACCAAAGGCAAGGGGACCATCCAATCCATCTTTCAACTAGCAGATGGCGGGGCACTCAAGCTAACCATCGGCGAATTCACCGGACCTAAAGGAACCAAAGTCCATAAAAAAGGCATCACCCCTACAATCCAAACCGAACCAAACAAAGAACTCATCACCATTTACGAACAAATCCGAGAGCTAGGCACCATCCGAGTGACTGGCACCACAACACCTGAAAAAGTTCGCACTACCGCAAAGCACACCCTATACTAAAAGAAAACGGTGCCAGTCACTCGCCAGTCTGCCCATCACTAGTGACTCCTTCACTAATTATGATATAATAAAAAAATGTTAACTCGAACCAGCAGAAGACCCCTGCTGATTCAAGTTAAGCCTCCGGCGGATGTCACAAATTTTGAAGGGAGTTCATTGCGCTAGCGCAATTCAAAATTTGGACGCAATTACGCCGAGGCGTAATTGATTAAATAGTTCCCCAGAAAAGAGGAAAATCACGATGACTAAAAAAATATGTGTCGTTGGCCTTGGCTACATCGGCCTGCCGACAGCAGTCATGTTCGCGAACAGTGGTGTCCGCGTACACGGCGTCGATATCAATGAAAAAGCAGTAAACATGATCGCCAACAAACAACTTCATATAGAAGAGAACGGATTACAACAACGACTCGAGCAAGCCATTGACCAAGAAATGTTCACAGTGTCGACACAGCCCGTTGATGCAGATGTCTACATAATCGCTGTCCCGTCGCCTATTAACGCCGACAACACAGCAAATCTAGAATATATCCGTCAAGCAACGGCATCCGTTGTCCCTTATTTGAAAAAAGGGGCACTCGTCATACTCGAATCGACCGTGCCACCCAAAACCGTTGAAAATGTCATGTTGCCAGAACTGCGCAGGTCCAACCTGACACTAGGCGAAGACCTTTTCGTCTCACATTCACCAGAGCGCGTCATTCCAGGCAAGATTTTCGAAGAGCTTATTAACAATGACCGTATCGTTGGGGGCATTACACCTAAATCTGCTGAACTGACAAAAGAACTATATCAAACATTTGTCCAAGGACAAATTCATCTGACAGACGCAACAACAGCGGAACTCGTGAAAGTTATGGAAAACACTTATCGTGACGTCAACATTGCCTTTGCCAATGAACTCGCAAAAATCGCAGAAACGATAGACGTTGATATTTGGGAAGCCATTCGTTTCGCCAACTTCCACCCGCGCGTCAATATCCATACACCAGGACCAGGCGTTGGCGGACATTGTATCGCAGTCGATCCGTGGTTCCTTGTGGAATTAAGCCCGGACAATGCGGACATCATCAAAAAAGCTCGCCTAACAAATGATGGCATGCCGAAGTTCACTGCACAAAAAGCGCAAGACCTACTTGAAGAACAAGGCATTCAACAAGGCAAAGTAGCTATCCTTGGCCTCGCATTCAAAGGGGATGTCGATGATCTAAGGGAAAGCCCTTCAACCGTCGTCATTCAGGAATTGCAAAACCTAGGATTAAGTGTCGTATCATTTGATCCGCATATTAAAGAGCTACAACACCCAACACAAGTAGCAACACTAGGAGAAGCGGTTCAAGATATTGACTTGATCATCCTAACAACGGATCATACGGAGTTCAAAAACCTTGATCCGCAAACGCTCAACACAGGTGATACAAAACCACTTGTCTTAGACACGAAAAATGCACTTAACCGACACAATTGGGAACAAGCCGGATTCCGTTTCTTTAAACTCGGGGATGGCAAAAATAACGGGATTCCTTCTATATGAAAGAGCAAATATTAGGCGTCCAAGTGAACACCGAAAACTACGATCAATTGATACCAAAAGTATTCATTAATATAGAAGAAAAGAAAAAATCATTGGTCGTAGCCATCAATCCAGAAAAGCTCATGAAGGCTAAAGAAGATCCAGAGCTCAAAGCGCTTTTGAATCGGGCAGAGTTCCAAATACCAGACGGCATTGGTGTCATCATTGCCTCCAAGTTGCAAAAAGGGAATATCAGATCCCGCGTCACAGGTGTGGACATGATGGATCGCGTCGTTAGGGAAGCAGCAAGAACCGGACATGCTATTTTTCTATATGGTGCCAAGCCGGGCGTGGCCGACAAGGCGGCGCAGCAATTGCAACAAACCTATCCCAACCTAATCATTGCAGGAACACAAGACGGCTACGAGCCTGACAACGATAAAGTCATCGACATTATCAATCAAGCAAAGCCATCCATTCTATTCGTTGCCATGGGCTCCCCGAAACAAGAGCAATGGATTGAACAAAATCGGGACAAGCTGTATCCGACACTCTACCAAGGTGTCGGCGGCTCGTTCGACGTTCTTGCAGGAACCGTCAAACGCGCACCAGCCATCTTCCAACGGTTTGGGGCAGAGTGGTTATACCGTCTATTAAAAGAACCAAGTCGATTAAAAAGGCAAATGAACTTGCCAAAATTTTTATTTGAAGTTTTTAAACAAAAGTGAAGAGTAGACTCTTGTATTCTAGTAAACGAGGTGCTAGAATACATAAGTGTAAGGATAATTTCCTCTAAAACATATATAATTAATCGCCACGCTGGACAAACGGTTGGTTGACCATGCAAAAAGGCTTGAACAGTTCCCATCTGTTTAAGCCTTTTTGTGTGCAAAGAAAACAAACGATACAAAGTTTATTTGAATATTCATATATTGTTACTGTTACAATTCAGCAACAGTAGACTTACCCCGAAAACTAACACCACCCACAAATCCCATCACTATCCACAAACACCCCGTAATACTCTTAATACAAATGACACACTTCTGTAATTTTACACCAAATACAGTAAAACGCTTGATAATTATTAGATATACGTTAGAATGATAGAAGCGACTAAGGAATCTATCATTGATTCCAGTTGGATTTACAATATTACTAACTTGTAATTGACATCCTTGTCGTAACTATCTATACTTTAGTGTGTAATGGATTCTATCTTTCATTTTGCCGTGGGAGTAGATGACAAAATTTTATTTCTATCTAAGAGGAGGAAATTATTCAATGGCTAACCAACCAACGAAGTACAGCAAGTTTCTAGTAGGAGCTGCATCAGCTGCTCTAGTAGCATCTGCAGTAGCACCAGTAGCAAACGCGGCAGATTTTTCAGATGTAAAAGGTAACACGCACGAAGATGCAATCAATACTCTTGTAGCTCTAGGTGCAATCTCTGGATACCCAGACGGTTCATTCCAACCAAATAAAGAATTGACTCGTTCTGATGTTGTTAAAATGATGGGTAAATACCTTGTTGCTTTAGACAAAGGTTTCAAAATCCCAGAAGACGCTAAAACGGTTCAACGTTTTGACGATCTTCCTGTAACTGCTAACGAAGAACTAGTTCAATATGCTGCACTTGTTCATGATGCAGGCGTATTCCAAGGTAGCAATGGTAAATTACTAGCTGGCGATAAAATCACTCGTGAGAACATGGCTCTAGTACTTGTTCGTGCATTTGATGCAATTCTTGACCGTGATCTAGTTGCTGAAGTTGCTGCAACAAAAGATTTCAAAAAAGAAGTAACTGATCTTGCAGCTGCTAAAGCAGAAGCACGCGGTGCTATCGAAGTTCTTGACTTCTTGGATATCACTACAGTTGCTCAATTCAATCCAAAAGGAAAAACAACTCGTGGACACTTCGCGACTTTCCTAAACAACACTATTAAAGCTGAAGCAGAAGGCAAATTGCCAGCTAAAATCGAAGCTCCAGTTACAACAGCTACTAAAGTTGAAGCTGTAACTGCGACTAACCTTAAAGAAGTAGTTGTAACTTTTGACGGTACTGTTGATGCAGAAACTGCTACTGACAAAGCTAACTACTCTTTGAAGTCTGGTAAAACGATTGACTCTGTAGCTATCTCAGCTGATGAGAAAACTGTTACACTTACACTAGTAGGCGAACTTGTAAACAACAAAGTTGAAGCATTGAGTGTTTCTGGTGTAAATGCTGGTGATAAAACAATTGATGAGAAAAACATTGAATTTACACCTGCTGATAACGCAGTACCAACTGTAACTGAAGTTAAATCACTTGGAACAAAATCATTGAAAGTTGTATTTTCAGAGCCTGTAGATGATGTTCAACAAGCTAACTTCACATTAGATGGAAAAGCATACTTTGGTAAAGTTACAACTGTAGGTAACGAAGTTATCTTAACGCCATATGATAGTGCTGCTCTTGCTGTAGGTGAACATACGATTCTAGTTGAAAAAGTTAAAGATTTCGCAGGTTTCACTTCTTTACGTTCTTCACATAACATTACTGTTGTTGAAGATAAAGATGCTCCAACAATCGTTGAAGCAAAAGCAACACTTGAAAAAGTTACTATTAAATTCTCCGAAGATATTGATATGGATACAGTAGCTGCGTCTAACGTATACTGGAAATCTGGTAGCGATAAAAAAGCTGCAGAATCATACAAGCGTCTTTCTTCAACTGAATTTGAATTCACATTCGAAGATACTGATTCACTTCCAACTGGAAATGTTGATGTATTTGTTGAAGGAGTAAAAGATTACTCTGGTAATGCAATAGCTAAAGATTCAAAAGTGTCTGTATCACCAGTTGTTGATCAAACACGTCCTGAAGTGAAAAAAGTTACTGCTTTGACTGCAACTACATTTGAAGTTAAGTTTTCAAAAGTTGTTTTAGGAGCTTCGGCAGAACTTGCATCTAACTACACAGTTTTAGATAAAGACGGTAAAGTTATTCCAGTACAAAAAGCAGAAGCTACTGGTGACACTGTTAAAGTAACTTTATACTCAGCACTATCTACTGGTACTAACAAAGTTACTGTTAAAAATGTAAAAGATAAAACAAAATTACAAAACACAATGTTGGACTTCAGTGGAACAATTGTTGTAGGTGACACAACTGGACCAAACATTGATTCGAAAACTGCTAATGAGAACAAACGTACTTTAGTAATTGGTTTTAACGAGAAAATGGACGTAGCTACTTTAGCTGACTACTCTAACTATCTTGTTGACATCGGTGGTACATTGCAAGTTTTAACATCTAGTGTTGCTGATATTTCAGTACAACAAGATGGAAAAGTAGTTGTAATTACATTTGTTGAGAAAATTGACGGTAAGGATGTTAAGTTTTCTAGCCCAGGTGCTGGAGAAGTACAAGTAAATACTCTTCAAGTACTTGGAGTTAAAGATCTTGCAGGTAACTTACTTTCAAACTTTACAACAAGCACTGGAAATACAATTGACTTAGATGATGTAGCTAATAATAATCCAATTATTATTGAAAAAGCTACATTAGTTAATACTAAGACTGTTGAATTGAAATTAAATGCGGGAATCGTAAGTGCTCCTAAATCAGCAATTACTGGACCTCTAGCATCAAAAGTATCTTCTATTGAAGTAAATGGTACATCTACAATTAAAGTTAAGTTTACAGAAGAGTTTGCTGTAGATAAATCTGATGTTGACTTTACTATTGACCCTTCTAAGCTAGTAACACTAGCAGGAAATGGTCCAGCAGGTACTCTTACAGTAGCTAATGCTGCAGTAATTGATAAAGTTGCACCATCGATTATTGCAACTACTCCTATAACACTTAAGGTTGATGATGAAGATATTATTGTAGTAACATTAGATGAAAACATTAATGATGCAGCATTAAGTCTATTGGCTAGTGATTTAGAAATCCGTGTAAATGGAACACTTCTTAACAGCTATGATTTCAGTGTCGCAACTGGAACTGCAAACGACAATAAATTTGAAATTAAAGTTACTAAAGCTGGCGTGAAATCAAACGATGTTACTGTTACACTTGTAAACGATCGTTACCTACAAGATGTAGCTGGTAACACTGTGAACTTATTCGCAAATAAAAAGTTGACAGTAGCTACAGGTAAGTTCTTAATTGAACAAACTCCTGCAACAGTTATTACTAAATTACCTAAAGCAGCAACACTTACAGCTAATGGAACACATACTTTAGTATTCTCTGAAGCAATTGATACTGCAAGTAAAGATGCAGTTAAAGCTGCAGTAGATGCTGCGTATGTAGCTGGTGGTACTGCAACTGTAACTAGTGCTTGGAATACAGCTGGTACTACTTTGACAGTTACTGTTGCTGGAGCTGATGCTCTTGGAACAAACCAAGTAGTCGTGTCTGCTATTTCTGATATTGCTGTAACAGATATTCTAGGTAATACTTCTGCAACACTTGAAATTCAAATTCCTTAATAAAATTAAACGCAACGTTACTCTACCAACTGACTAGTTCAGTGAAATGAGTGGAAATGAATACCCCGTGTCTTGCCTTTTGGTAATGCATGGGGTTTTTTTTCTTGAAAATTCGGGTGCCTGTGGTCAAGCCCCATGAAAATGGACACGAAACAAATGCTTAAATTGTGCCACTAAGCACTTTTAAATTACGTAGCTAGAAAAGATGACGGTGATAAAAAACCAAGTCTTTTCTGGCTACGTTTTTTTGCGTAAAATGATGCGTATTTCGGTAAACCAAAGGTACCTATTATGTTAAATAGATAGTTGGAAATAGAAAAAACCATTGTTTTCAGGGTATAGGAGAAGTACCAATCACAGAACTTCCGATATACTAC
>NZ_JAWLIQ010000040.1:0-17623 GCF_033485175.1 Sporosarcina sp. YIM B06819
CGTTGTTTAGTTTGCGCGGAACGTTGCTTACTTCGTGCCGAACGTTGTCTACTTCGGGGCTTTCGTTGCTTAGTTTGTCGGAAACGTTGCTTAGTTCGCCGGGAATGTTGCTTACTCGGGGGAACGTTGTTTAGTTTGCGTGGAACGTTGTCTACTTCGGGCCGAACGTTGCTTAGTTCGGGGCTTTCGTTGCTTAGTTTGTCGGGAATGTTGCTTACTCGGGGGAACGTTGTTTAGTTTGCGCGGAACGTTGCTTACTTCGTGCCGAACGTTGTCTACTTCGGGGCTTTCGTTGCTTAGTTCGCCGGGAATGTTGCTTACTCGGGGGAACGTTGTTTTGTTTGCGCGGAACGTTGTCTACTTCGGGACGAACATTGCTTACTTCGTGCCGAACGTTGCTTAGTTCGGGGCTTTCGTTGCTTAGTTCGTCGGGAATGTTGCTTACTCGGGGGAACGTTTAGTTTGCGTGGAACGTTGCTTACTTCGTGCCGAACGTTGTCTACTTCGGGGCTTTCGTTGCTTAGTTCGCCGGGAATGTTGCTTACTCGGGGGAACGTTATTTAGTTTGCGCGGAACGTTGCTTACTTGGACGAACGTCGCGCGAGTCAAGAATTTAGCCATCCAAGCCCTTCACATTGCTGTTCAAGCAACAAAACAGATGGACATCCGGAATATCCTTGGTTATTTCGACGTCGTTTTGCGTGAACTGATCGACAAGGCGTTATTTAGCGCTATTTTTAAGGAATATGATACGCCAGTTGAAGGATTTTTCATTAGATAAATCGCATCGAATTTCTACCCGAATTCAGTATTGGCTTCCCTCCAACACTCGTTACGTGAGTGATCACCAATCACCATGATAAATTGAAAATATCAAGTCCTAACCTCCATCCTTAAACGATATAGTAATAATGATGGATACTTGTAAAAGGGGATGTTGACTTGAAAAGGAGAACCGCAGAGCCATTCAAAATTAAATGTGTTGAAACATTGTCCATGCTATCTTATGAGGAGAGAAAAAAGGCTCTAGACTATGCAGGATACAACACGTTTCTAATCGATTCGGAGGATGTTTATATCGATTTATTAACGGACAGTGGTACGACAGCGATGAGTGATGCGCAATGGGGAGCGCTAATGACAGGCGATGAAGCGTATGCTGGCAGTAAAAGCTGGAAGAAGTTAGAGAAAGCTGTGCGCGATGTATATGGTTTTAAGTATGTATTACCCACACATCAGGGCCGTGGAGCAGAGAATATTTTATCCCAATTGAAAATAACAAAAGGTGATTATGTACCAGGGAACATGTACTTTACAACGACACGGGCTCATCAGGAGATGAACGGTGCTACATTTGTTGATATTATTATTGACGAAGCACATGATCCGACCATCAATCTTCCATTTAAGGGAAATGTAGATTTGACAAAATTACAAAGTTTAATTGACGAAGTAGGTGCCGACAAAATACCATATGTCTGTCTTGCTGTGACGGTGAACCTTGCCGGAGGACAGCCCGTCAGTATGCAAAACATGAAAGCTGTTTATGAATTATGCAAATCACACGGCATTGATGTCATGCTTGATGCGACGCGCTGTGTCGAAAATGCTTACTTCATTAAAGAACAAGAAGCAGGCCATGCAAATCGTTCGATTGCAGATATTTTACTTGAAATGATGTCTTATTCGGACGGCTGTACGATGAGCGGGAAAAAGGACTGCCTCGTCAATATCGGGGGTTTCCTAGCGATGAATGACGAGGACCTGTATATCAGATCACGGGAACTTGTCGTTGTGTACGAAGGAATGCCTTCTTATGGTGGGATGGCAGGACGTGATATGGAAGCAATGGCCATAGGCATTCGGGAAGCGGTCGATGATCATTACATCGAGCATAGGATTGGTCAAGTTCGCCACCTTGGCCAACAGCTAATTGATGCGGGAATTCCGGTCGTACAACCAATTGGGGGGCATGCAGTATTCTTGGATGCACGTGCATTCCTCCCTCATTTAAACCAAGAAGAATTCCCAGCCCAGGCACTTGCCGCTGCCCTTTACCTGGATTCTGGGGTACGCAGTATGGAGCGGGGAATCATTTCGGCTGGACGTAACATTAAAACTGGAAAAAATAATACGCCAAAACTAGAACTCGTCAGACTTACCATTCCCCGCCGCGTGTATACGAATAACCATATGGATGTTGTCGTAGATTCGATTTTGGCTCTTTACAATAAACGGCATTCCATTTGCGGACTGAACATGGATTATGAACCACCTACCCTGCGCTTCTTCAATGCACGTTTTTCCCCTCTTTCAACAAGTGGCGAGCTGTTCGATGAAGAAAATCAGAAAAAAGATAGTCAGTAATTGGGATAGACCTGTTACCTGAACTTAAAGAAACTGCTTTAAGATGTGTGAGTGACTGGCACCTTGATCTCCGACTTTCCAAAAAGAAAAAACTCAGCAAAATGATGCATTTGCTGAGTTTTTTTCAATTAACTTTGGTACTATCAGTTGGCAAATACAAAAGAATAAGATTGGTTAAAACCTTTACTCTGAATTGTTCCTTCTACTGTAATGTCAATCGTTTTACCTTTTAATATCCCAATAGTTTGTGATTCATCCTTACCTACAGCTTTGAATGCCAGTTCAATTACCGTATCAAAATCCAAGTTATCATCAACTTCCATCTTAGGTAAGTTTTTATATCCAGTACTCGTTGTGTAGCCTAATTGAACTTTATCCAAATCTGCACCAGTATTAAATACGCCAAAAATAGTTTTTACAATGGTCTCAAAATCCTCTAGGTTTTTAGTTCCATCTATAATTGTCACATTGAACGTTTTGCCCGATTGCGTGATATCAATCGTTCCATTTACAGCAGATTTAACTGCAACCATTTGAGCCTGAATACTTGCGTTTAACAAATCATCTCCGTTTGCTTCACTACCACCGCCAGTGCCACCGCCACCGCCGCCTCCGCCACCAGTACCGCCAGTACCTGCTGAAGGATTATTTTGTGAATCTATTTTTTCAATGTTACCTTTTACACTTTCGAAGTTCGCAATAACGTCCTTAGCTTCTACCCCTTTAGGTAAAACTAAGTTTGCGATTTTTGTGTTAGGACCGAAAGTCATTTTTGTGTCTTTTGAGGTAATTACAATTTCAGCGATCTTACCTTTTGTTTCAATTTTAACTTCACCTTTTGATTTAATCGTTACTGAGCCAATATCACCAGTACCATCAAGTTTAAATGCATTTGGTGTATCAATTGTTAAAGCGAGCACTGTTGCATCGATTGTAACTGCTGCTGCTCCTTTAGCAATTGTTACTTGTGAAATTGTAACACCTTTGTCAGCTTTAAGATGAGCGTTTGCAGATAATGTGAACGCTAATACACTTGTCTTACCTTTGGCCTCAATGACTACATCTTTTTTAGATACTTCTACTGCGCCAATTGTTGAGTTAGTGAAAGTGATGACTGGTTGTTTTGTTGCTGTTTCAGCCGCAACCATAGGCGACAGAAGTGCCACTGCTTTGTTGAACTTCCCTGTCCCTTGTTGAGCGCCTACTTTTCCAGATACAACATCCGTAATTACTGTTTTACCGTTTACAGTGATGTCATCGCTAGTGAAGTTGCTTTTTACATTGCTTCCGATTTCCAAGTTACCTTTAATCTTCAAGCCTTTCACAGTTACATTGTCTCTATTCACCAGAAGATTTCCTGTTAGTGTAGCACCTTTTCCATCTAAAACAACTGCTGCCCCCGTTGCTCCTGCTGGAATTTCAATAGATGTAATTTTGCTAATCAAACCGTCTTTTGCTGAATATTTAATAGTAGCCCCTTGTAACGCAGCTATGTTATCAACGTTAATGATAGATTTCAAATCGGCTGAAAGTTTGAATGTCCCATCAGCTAATACGACTGTACTATCTGTAATCGATGTAATCGTAGAAGTATCTACTGAAACAGCGCCCTCACTTCGAACAACAAATGAAGCAATCTGTCCTCTTGTTACAAGTGCGTTCGGTCCGAATGTAGTAGGTGTATTTCCAGTTGTAATGTTATTCGTTAGTAGTGCTTGTACATAACCTGCATACGAATCACTGCTTTTCACATCTGTAAAACGCTGATCCTTAAGTGATTCCTCAGTTAGTTTATAGCCCAAAGTGATAATTTTAGCCATTTGTGAGCGTTTAAGATTGTTATTCGGTTTGAATGTCTTATCATCATACCCATTAATAATTCCAGCTTGAGCAAGTGCTGCTATCGGGCCATAGTTTGCGTCTGTTTCTTTAACATCTTTGAATCCTGGGTTTACTACATTTACTGTATCAAGTCCCAAAGAGAGTGCTAAAATTTTCGCAGCTTGTCCGCGCGTAACTGCATTGCCTGGCTTGTATGTACCATCGCTATATCCTTTTACAATTCCTCTAGCACTAAGATCCATTATAGGTGCATAGTAATGTGCCTTTTTATTTACATCTTTAAAAACAACAGCGTCTGATCCAGCTGCATGTGTAGCAATTGGTGCGACAGCTACGATTGCACCTGTAGCAACCGATGCCGCTAATGCTGCTTTGAAAAACTTTTGGTATGAACTTGAATACTTTGTCATTTTTTTACCCCCAGTATATTTTTATCCTATTTACTCCTAATCTATTTTACCATATAACTTGATAAGATTACCAGTCTTCTATGGCTATGATAATTATTGGGTTTAGTAGAGCATAAGGCACTCCCTTTAGAATTTGATCACTATAGATTTGTATTTGTGATCAACAATCAATACCGCGATTCAGTCTATCATACTTATTGGAAAACTGGATTTCCACATTAATCTTATGATTTTCTTGTGTTGTAACAAGAATATCAAGACGTTACTAATAAATCATTTACATTATCTGTAATAATAATACCTCCGATTGGAGTGTCGATTTATTCACTGGTTGGACAATCCGAAGATTTAATTGGAAACCCCCATTGCATCCTGATAGATGCAATGGGGATTTTGGTGTTTATTAGCGAGGTGTTAAGCTGATCTTACATTTGCTGAAGTTTTTCCATTAGATTAATAAAGATTTTTGCTGCTTGTGCGCGTGTTGTTGGATCGTTTGGCATGAATTTGCCTTCAAATCCAGATACAATTTCGAAATCATAGAGAATTGTAATGGCGTTCACTGTTTCTTTGTTGAAGTTACCATAATCGGAAAACGATGCGATTGCCATTGGCGTGTATTTTTCGCCTGTTTTGAATTCATATGCACGTGCGATCATCAATGCGATTTGTGCACGTGTGACTCGATCCGAAGGGTTAAAGTTGCCATCGTTTCCTTTGATGATGCCGTATTTATAGGCAGCTGCGATTTCTGCTTTTGTGGCATCGTCATAATTTGCGATGTCGTCGAACGGTGCAGCTTCATCAGTTTGCAAACCTAGAGCACGAACCATCAAGGAGGCTGCTTGTGCACGTGTTAGATGATTATTCGGTCTAAACGTTCCATCCGAATAACCGTTAAAGACGCCCAGTGCAGTAGCTTTTTGAATGTAAAGTTCCGCCCAATGGCCTGCTGTGTCTGTAAATGTTACTAGTGTTGGTGGTGTAGGAACGGGTTTAACTGTACCTGGTTCTGTCGGTTTTGGTGTAGATGGTGTTGATGGGAAGTATCCGCCACCACTGCCTCCTCCGCTTCCGCCGCCACCATTTCCAGGGGTTACAGGATCTACTGGATTTGTGACTGTGACATTTACGGTTTTCGTGTTATCTCCGTGAGTGATTGTGATTGTTGTTGTGCCAGCGGCTTTAGCCGTGATGACGCCTTTATCAACAGTTACAATTGAATTGTCTGCCACAGCATATGCTGCTTCTGCTGTCACATCATCGATTGAATGCTCGCCTTCAATCGTTATTGTTGTTGTCTCTGTCACTTTAATAGTAGCGGTTTTTCCTTTTTCGATTGAAAGATCCGTTGTATCTACTGAAAGTGTAACGAGAGGCTTTACAACTACTTCTACAGTTTCTTCCAACCCTTTATGTGAAACTGTAATTGTTGTAGTACCTACTCCAACTGCTCTCACTTTACCTTTTTCAATAGTGATAATATTTTCATCATAACCTGAGTACTCTGCAAACTCTGCTACATCAATAACTTCAAATTCATCTTCGCCTTCGCCTTCATCTGGTCCCTCTTCAATACTTCCGTTGTCATCTTCTTCTAGTTCAACAGTTCCGCTAACAACCGCTTCCGTTTCTGTACTTTCTTCAATAGTTCCTATATCATCAGCATCTGTCTCTGTTACTTCTTCAATAGTTCCTATATCATCAACATCTGTCTCTGTTACTTCTTCAATAGTTCCTATATCATCAGCATCTGCCTCTATTAGTTCTTCAATAGTTTCAGTGCCTTCTTCAAATTTTTCAGTTACCGTAACCTCTAATTGTTCGGTGTCTCCTACCGTTAATTCTAGATTCGCAGGTGATACTGATAATCCCAGTTTCACTTCAGCGACAACTGTATAGTCATATTCTGCTTTGTTACCTGCAGCATCATCAACATAGATTGTCACTGTATTGTCGCCAACTGTTAATTTGCTAAGGTTAAGTGAGAATGCACCATCTTGTGCAAAATTCACTGGGCCTTCACTCACTTTTTCACCATTCGAATTCGTTAGTTCGTACGTAACAAATAGTTTTTCATGTACATCAAAACCAAAACCAATTTCATCTAGTGGCTCTTGAAAATCGATATATTTGTCAACGATTGTTCCATTGAACGTATAGTTTGGACCGACTGTAGTATGCGATTCAGCCGTATCAACCGTTGCAGGGCTGTTTACCACGAAAAGTGGTTCGAAGTCATATCCAGCATATACATTCGCTCCCGATTGTCCAATAACCTCAATAATATAAGCGCCTTCAGGAATCTGGGTTACTCCGGGAATTTCCCAATTTGTATACGTACCAGTAATTGGAACTTTATGCATTCCAGCATTACGGCCAGTAGAGTAGACAATGTAGCCAATAGAGTCATCTAAGCCATCAGGGACCAACAAGTCGTATACCCCAACATAGTTAGCACCGAATCTTCCGACTAATTGGAAACTTACATTTGTCTCATCTTTCACTTTATCACCATTAAATGATACATCATGATCTGCAACCTCTACATGATGGACACCTGTAGGTAATGTTAATGGTGTAAAAGTAGCTGCAAATGGCAATGAAACTTGTATGCCATTCCCCTCGATATAAATATAGCCTAATAGTTCATCTGTAGTTTTTGGAGCTGTTTTCGAAATAGTCAACGTTAATTCTAGCATTTCTTCACCATTTAATGTAAAGGTCGGTTTATTGACAGTGATTTTTGCATCACTAAAAGATTTCAACGTTTCAACTCGGACCGAGTAATCGCCGCCTTCACCTTTGACATCTTTTACACGAATTTGTTTTTTCACAGTAACGTTTTCGTCTTTCACTTTATCGAGTCTACCAAACGTTACTGTACCTTTTTCGTTGTCGTATTCTTTACCACTAAACGTTGTTTTACTAAGTGCGTATGCAAGAATCGTTGGGTATGCCGCTTCATAAGGCTGAACACGTCCAGGTCCTTGTGCGAATACGTCAAACGCCTTTGTATCAAGTACTTTTGCCGTATTTGAAAGTGCAACTTTTACATCAAATGGCGTCCAAGTAGGATTTGCCTGACGAATCAATGCTGCAATTCCTGCAATGTGTGGTGTCGCCATCGAAGTACCTGTGTACCTGTCATAGGATTCACTGTAATCCGCATCTGGAAAGTCTTTTCCATATGCAGCTACTGAAGACATAATATTCGTTCCTGGTGCAACGACGTCTGGCTTAAGATCAAAGTCAGGATTTGCCGGTCCGCGTGAACTGGAAGAGTTCATTGTATCGCCTGTCGTTTTTGAAGACGTAATGTTACTGAATGAAACTTTTCCTGTTCCTGTTCCGGTACCTAATGCATCGCGAAGCGCTTTTCCTTCTGTGTAAGACATATCGAACGCCGGAATGAATTCGAATGAGTCGCCAAGGAATACATCTGCAGGTCCTGGCGAATTAGTTCCCGTTGGGGAGTTATGAATTAACGCCGCCTTCGCTCCTGCTGCTTTTGCATTCGCAATTTTATCAACAAACGCAATATCTCCACGGGAGATAAGTGCTACTTTCCCTTTAACATCAATTCCTGTGAAATCTTTAGGAGTCCCTACATTAGGGATTGCAACGACGTCAAATTCTCCTTTTAGCGCATCTTCCAAGCTTTCACCAAATTTAACACCCATCAATTTGATTGTTGATGTTTTGCTATACGATCCTGCTGATACAGTAACGCCAGCTTCAAACATTTGCTCAGGATTTGTGGAGTTCCCCACTGCTATACCAAGTGCAGCTGTAGACGGGTTTCCGATTGTACCACGGTTAGGACCAGAGTTTCCTGTTGCAATAACAGCTACAGTTCCACCGAGCATTGCATTATTTATTGCAATTGCATCTGATGCGATTGCACTGTTTGAAGATCCGCCAAGTGACAAGTTAATGACGTGCATGCCGTCTTTAACAGAATCATCGATTGCTTTAATAATACCTGCAGTTGCTCCGCTTCCATAAGCACCGAGTACACGGTATGCGTACAATTCAACTTTAGGTGCAAGTCCTTTAATACCATATTCATTTACACCGATTGCTGCGATTGTACCTGCTACGTGTGTTCCGTGAGACGTGTAGAAGGAGCTACCTTGTGAGTCGAACTCAGGTGTTGTACTCTTTCTATCTAGTGGAGAAGTTTCGTATGGATCGTTATCCAAACGTGTTCTTGCATATGTGCTACCATGCGTGATGTAGTTTTTACCGCCTTTATAAACGCCTTCGAACTCAGGGTGATTGTAGTCGATACCAGTATCGAGAACGCCGACTTTAACCGTTTGCCCCTCAATTCCGTTTTTCCAAAGATTTTCTACACCGAGGAAAGGAATGCTTGTCACCATTGCAGCATCGACTTGTCCCCCCTCTTTGGCTGGATTGCCAAGCGCGTATCTCATTTCATCCGGCTCAATAAGTACTACACCATCGATTTCTAGAAGTTTTTTTAGGTCATCTGCTTTAACAGTCATCGCGAAACCATTAAGAACTGTATCGTAAGAATAACCTTCCTTATAGGAAATCTTATTGATTGTCATTTCTTTTTTTACGAGTCCCTGCTGGGCATTTACTTTCTTTTCCACCGAAGCAGCTTCAGTGCGAGTAAACTTTTGACCTGCCAACTCTTTAATCCCTTTTTCAAGGGCTACAGGTTTTTCAGATAGATGAACAATTACAGATACTTCTTGTTCGCCTGATAGGCCTTGTAAATCTTCGTGTAGCGTGGCTGGTCCATCTAGTATAGTTAATTGTTCAGTGATTGCCGTTTGTGCTTGCATGATACCTTCATTAGCACCACTCTGTTTAATCGGTATTGCATTGTCGTTCGCAGATATCTGCAACGGAGCCAACATTGTGAAGACCATTGCTAGTGCCATAATTGCACTGAATAACTTATGAATCTTTTTCTTCTTCAATAGCTCTTCCCCCTTACGAATAGTTACCGCGTATTCAACTAACTTGATTATCAAACGGCGGTACGACTGCTTAAGACTCCAACCATCACGCAAGGATAGATGGCTAGTACCCTTCTTAGTTCGTTGATTACACCTAGCCATTATCCTTACTCTGATTTGTATGATTACTTGTCTATGATTATTCGTAATTTAATAGAGAATTGAATAGAAAAGATGACCCGTATTCTATTGCTTATTCAAATTATCTAAATTACATTAAATCCCGAACTACGCATTCGAACTTAATCCCCATCATATGTCCCTTTCCCACACGTAAACATAGTAGTTAGGAAATCAAATAAGGAGGGGAACTCCATTCATGAGAACCCAAAGTAAATTCCTAACAAGTGCAGTGGTAGTCGCAGTAGCCTCGGCGGCCGTCGTTCCAACCGTATCTGCCGCAAGTTTTAAAGATATGAAAGGAAATACACATGAAGAAGCCGTTAGGGCGCTTGTGAATGCGGGTGTTATTAACGGGTATTTAGACGGTACGTTTAAGCCGAATAAAACGTTGACACGTTCGGACGTGGTGAAGCTTGTTGGAAAGTATTTAGTTTCTGAAGGATATAGAGCGCCTGCCGATTACAGAACAAAAACTCGTTTCTCGGATGTGACGCCTACCAATTCTGGAGACGAATTAATGAAGTATGCAGCAATGGTGTGGGATCACGGAATTTTGGATGGTACCAATGGAATGCTTTTTGCGAAAGAAGCGATGACGCGGGAAGATATGGCGATTGCGTTAGTGCGTCTCATTCACGTAGTGGAGGGTGTGGATGCGGTCAGTTATGTAGCCAAGCAACAGTTCAATGGCGATGTAAAAGATTTGAAATACGCAAAAGCTATTGCCCGTCCGTACATTTTGGTGTTAGATTACTTCGATATTACGAATCCCGCATTGGATAAATTCAATCCGAAAAGCGCATTGACGAGGGGCCAATTTGCATCATTCTTACACCGTATTTCGATTGAAAAGATTGGAGACGTTATTGCCCCGAAAGTCGCAATAGCAGATTTCAAAGCAACGGGCTCAAATACCTTTACAATGACATTTAATCAAGAAATTGAACTAAAAAATGCGACGTTTTATGTGCAAAAAGGGAATTCGCATGTCTCGATTTCAAATGTAGAAATTGCGAAAGATAAAAAGTCTGCCAAGCTTATTATGTCATCCAAACTAACAGCAGGAGATTATACGCTTACTCTATCAGGTGTTGCGAATTCAGTATTCACAAAAACGACAGCCGTACAAAACGAAACAGCCAGTTCGATTGAATTTCCGACTGACTATGCGACTCCGAATTCGACCGGAAACAAAGTACGAATACCTTATATAGTTGTCAATCAATACGGCGAAAATATGACATCGACCGTCAGAAATGTAGTGGCAAGTTCGAACATATCCGGTGCTGGTAGTGGAACGACAGTGAATTATTCGGAAGGAATCATCGAAATTACAAAGGCAACGAGAGACTCTAATTTTAAAACGGGTGATAAAATCTCCCTGACGATCACGGATCGTACAACGTCCATTTCAAAATCGAAAGTCGTGAAGGTTGCAAGCAAGTCGCAAGTAGCCGAAGTAAAAATAACGAGCCTTTATACCCCCTACACTCAATCTGCATCATTGAATGTAGATTCGACATACGAAAATTTCTATTTAGTGCTCACAGCAAAAGATCAATACGGTTTAGAAGTCTCTCCCCAAGATATCGCCAATGATGTAGTGGTCGCCGTGTCGGATACATCTGTAATCGACATCAATTGGAGTGTCAGTTCACCTATCTTTTCACAATTGATGATCGACAGAAAAAACCAAACAGTACTTCAATTAAAAGAGCCGCGAAATAAAAAACGAGGCAAAACAATTATTTCTATTACATCAAGGTCAACGGGAAAAACGGCGATGTACGAAGTAACGGTTGGTGAAGGTGTGGGGACGGATACCGTTGTCTTTGGGGCTCCAAAATTAGCCGTTGCAGGTGAAAAGACAGAAGTGCCTTTCATCGTATATGGCCCGGACGGAAAAGAAGTTTTAGATGCAAGTCTGTTAAACAGTGCGAATGGTGTGAAAGTGACGTCGAATGATAAACATGTAAAAACAGTCATTGAAAAAGATCCATTGACTGGCAAAGCAAAATTGTTTTTAATCGATACGTCAAATGCAACGACGGATCGCCAAGTTCTACTAACAGCAACGACAGCGAATAATAAAATGACAACAATGCTTGTGACAGTGAGAGCTAAGGCACAAGCTAGTTGGATTACTGCGACGAAAAATAGTGAGCCGAATTTGATAGTCGGGGAATCCTTCACATTATCCAAAGAATCCCTTGTCGTAAATGACCAATACGGTCGCGAATTCGTTTTAACTGATTCCAACTTGGCGACAGCGGTGAATTCAAAAAATGCAGGGAAATACGTCGTTAATGTGGAAGCGATGGATGGAAGCGTGGCGTTATCTTCAAATCATTTGATTACCGCAAAAAGTGCTGTCACCGTAACAGGGAAATACAAAGGCTCAGACGTTCTTCTACTCACTTTGCAGCAAATCGATGCAAGAGGTGTCGCTAGAAATGTCAATTCGGGAATCTATCAACTGAACGTGAAAGTGACGGATAAAGAGAGCATTGTTCACTATGAATTGAAAAAGATTGATGCCATATATGATAATCCTGCGAAGGACTCATCAAACCGTTACGCGCGAGAGCTCATTGTTTACGGCTTGTCGACGGACGGATACAAAGTCGTCATTCCGGCATCCGAATATACCGTCATAACAGGGCATAATGATTTAATCTATAACGCGACGACAGGCACAATTTACGTCCGAGGCGATAAAGACATTGTCTACAAGGACGATCTGTACATTCCGATAACAGTGGTCGTTAATGCAGATCGCGAACCCGTAACACTCAACCAAACGGTTACCCTCACAAAAGCAGAACCATATGCATCTACAATTGAATTGCAATCAGCAAACGGACTGACGGTTCAGGATCAAATTCTCCATATTCCAGGAACTAAAGCTAATGTAAACATCTCTTCATCCAACTTGAAAGCAGCACTAAAAATTACCGACCAATACGGCGAAGACATTTCAAAATCCACGTCCAATCGCATTATCCTAACAGCGACAAATCTTAAAAACTCAAACAATGATAGCACAGTCCCGCAAGTATCGGGCAATGGAACAAATACATTAACATTTACCGGCATTCAACGGGGAGATTCGTTTTTCTTAACGTATTTCGTAGATGGGAAGACATTAACGACATTTGTCGTGGTCGGGCAATAATGGGAGCCGATTATTGAAAGAGAGAGCAACACCAAAGAGTACAGCCCCTCGATCGAGCAATCGGTTGGGGGGCTGTTTTCTGTAGCATTTCGGTTCCAGTCACTCACACAACTATTCTATAATTATGTGAGTGACTGTACCTTTTTTCGTGTTAGTACTCAGTACTAAATTTTGGAAGTAGAGAGGGCGTGAAGCAATGCTATAATCACACATGAGGAGGTAGATTCACTGATGATATATTCTATACATAAAAAGACTCTTTTTCAGGTATTTGCAGGCTTTGTTATATGTTTAATCCTCGTACTTGGATGGTCTCAATTTGGAGATGCGAAAGAACCGACTACTAAACTATTGGATGAATCCGTCGACGTCCGTTCCGACAAAACGTGGACAATAACATTTAACAAGGCAATCGCCCGTGCAACAATCAATAGCCATTCGGTCTATGTACTCGATGCTTCTGGTAGGAAAGTGAACGGGAAACTCACGGTTTCAGCTGATGGTAAGGAAGTCTTCATTATGCCACCATTAGAAGGGTACAAGCAATCTGCAACATATAATTTGTATGTTACGCAGTTAGTTAAAGATGACGACGGACGAGCCCTTAACTATCAGATCCAGAAGCGATTCACAATTGCATCGACAGCTACATTTGACGTGGCGACAGTTCAATCAAATGGGAGTACATCCGTCGTGAAATCGTACCCCACATACAAGGAAGCGATTGCAAATGTAGGCGCTCATCATGTGATTTTGCATAAAGGTGGGATTATCAAAATGCCTGCTGGAATTGTCGTCACAAAACCAACTTCTGCAAGTGTACTGACAACTCTTTATTTGGACAAGGAGTTGAAGAAAGAAGAAACGTATGTAGCGGACGACACCGAATTCCATTACATCGATTCAACCGAGCACTATGTAGAAGTGAATGTTGCAGGAAAAAGCCGATTCATTAAACATGAAAATAGTAGGTTATTTCCATGGAACGCAGTACAGTACCAATCCTTTTACTACACAACGAATGGCGCCCTTTACCATTCCGTCTATACTGCAAGCACCGGGAATTATGGAACATACCAAGCTGGAATCGCGCCTTCATTCATGCGTGATGGCGATAAATACTATAGCATGGACGGCAGTCATTTTATTACAAAAGATGGTGTGAATGCTGGTATTGGCTATCAATACTTTCAGTACCTACCCGTCAGAAGTGTAACGAAGTATACGGCTCAGGAAATTGACGCTTATATAATGAAGCGATTGAAGCAACTGGAAACCACTTTTCCAAATCACAAAGAGTATGCCCAGGCTGCTTCGAAAAGTAAGCTGATCGGCATTGGTGAGCTGTTGAAAAAGATTGAAAAAGAGCAACAAATCAATGCATTGCACATCCTTGCCTTAGCTCAGCACGAAAGCAATTACGGTCTTACAACATGGGCTCAGCAATATAACAATCTCTTTGGCCTGTATGTGTATGATGACAATCCCGACCATCGACTTTTCGAATCTGTGGAACAAAATATTCGGGAACTCGTCACCATATTCCTGAACAAAAACTACATTCCACCGAATGCCAAGTACGCAAATGGCGCGATTTTCGGAAATAAAGCAATTGGATTCAACATCAAATACGCCTCCGATCCATATTGGGGCTCGAAAGCTGCTGGTCATTTGTATCGAATTGACCAAATGATGGGCGGAAAAGACATCGCGAATCCTTTCAAACTCGGACTGACGAATCGTTCAGGATTAAATGTCAGAACCGGACCCGGAACGAACTATCCGATTGCATTTACATATGACAAATCCGAGGTGCCCCTGATTATTATCGATGACATGCTACCGGAAAAATCGTGGATTAAAATCCAATCGGACTCGTTGCAATACGAAGAATTATATGTTCATAGAAGCTATGTGGAAGAACTTCCGGTGCCATGATCATGATCGGTGCACAGTCACTCACACAACTCAGACACTAGTCTGACAATTTAGTAGGACACCAAAGAATACAAGCCCTTCGACCGAGCGGTATTGTACTTGTACAGCTACACTAATACGTTCTTATCAGCTAAAAGCATCTGGTCCACTCCTGGATCGTCTAGATTTCGTTTTGACATTGAAAAGTGTAGGTATCTCCGAATCGAATAATGCGCAGACGTCGGCTAACATTAGACAGCGCATCGAAAATGCACGACAATTGCAGCGCAGACGTTACGATAAAGGATTCCTAAATGGCAATGTTCCCGCTCAAACACTACTTGCGACTTGCCAACTATCGGATCGTCAATCTGCATTTTTAAAAGAAGTATACTTTACGGAAATATGGAGCAATCGAACACAGGTGAAACTCATTCGAATTGCTCGGATACTAGCGGATTTAGCGGATGATCAATTCATTTCAGATGATGCTCTCCAAGAGGCAGTTGATTGGAAACGAACAGCATCACTTTATCATGGGGAAAGCACGTTGGTAGGGGAAAATGGTTAGGAAGAAACGTGAATGGAATCCACGGATATTCTATCACGTTGTCATGCGGGGCAATAACCGACAAGATATTTTCAAAAGTGAGACAGATGTAGCGGAATTTTTTCGTGTTTTGCATTATAGCTATATGAAACAGCCTTTTACCCTGATTTCATACTGCATCATGACAAACCACTATCACTTGCTCATTCGCTCACCCGAAGCTCCACTCGGAAAAGTGATGGGTCATATTAACAGACTATATAGTGTGACTATTACAAAAAGAAATAATCTTACTCTGGTTACTTATATGGGAGTCGTTACTTCGCAAAAAGTGCGGAAAATCCTACAAGTATTCTAGCAATCAGTCGATACATCCACAGAAATCCAATCGAAACTACCATTCCCATGGTCAATTACATGGAGGATTATCCGTATAGCTCGTATGCATTCTATTCCCGTGGCCTTCCCTCCCCCTATCCTTTTCTCGATTTAGAATTGTTGCCAACTCTACTTTCATCTAGTTACAGTCACACAGCGGAAGGATATTGCAAGTATTGCGAGGAAGTGGAAAAAAGTGCATCATCAGAGCTGGGAAAACCTATTTTGGACCTTGACTGACCAATAATGGGATTGGTGTGGGCGAGTGGCACCGGGGATAAAAACGAACAAAGAACAAGCTAAAGAACTGCCCATTATTATGCCGCTTGTGATCTACCACGGCAGTTCCAATTAGGGTATACCAACTAATTTAGGTGCCATGCTAGATGGATACGAAGAACTTCCGGAAGACTTGGAAATCTACGTTCCTAACTTTGACTACCTGCTCTATGATTTATCCACCTACTCTGATGAAGAAATCAAAGGAAAAGCGCAAACAAGAATCCTACTGACTCTTCTTCATGATATTTTTACAAAAGACACCGACGAACTACTCCAATTTATTTTCCGCGCAATCCATTACTTAACAGAGTTAGAAGACAAACAAACCGGAAGTCATTATTTAGAAACAATGATTCGGTATATATTTAGCGCCGCAAAAGACCTGACGAAAAAAGATGTAGCACAAATCATCAATCGATTTGAACAGACGTATCCTGAAGGGAGTGAAGTGGCCATGACATTAGCTGATATGTGGAGAGAAGAAGGAATGGAAAAGGGTATGAAAAAAGGCGGAGTCGTAGCTCTATCTGAGACAACCATTCAACTGTTGATTGAAAGGTTCGGAAAAGTACCGTATGACATTAAAGATGGCTTAGTAAACTCGAATACAGCTACTTTGAAATTCTTGATATTGAACAGTTTCAAGTTTCAAGAAATCTACAAGGTTAGAAAATACATTCTATAAGCTACTGGGATATTAAAATAGAAACAGCCCTTCAACCGATTGCTCGGAAGAAGGGCTTATATGAGTGACTGGCACCGGGATGTTTACTGTTTTTTTGTGTGTCTAAGGGCGGGATATTTTCCGTCAATTGTCTTTGTTCAATAAGAATACGTCTTCCTCTAACTGGTGCATTTTGTGCTTTAAGAAACGCACATCCTGCGTCATGAGCTTTTCAGTTTTTTTATCTAGTGTATCAAACCGTTCACCAGTTTGTTTAAATCCACTATTCAACTGCACGTCCAATACGTCAAGTTTACTTTCCACTGAATCAAACCGAATATTCATTTCAGTTTTCATATCTTTCATGTCAGTTTTCATATCTTTCATTTCAGACTGCATTTCAGTCATTTGTTCCATCAATTTCCCCATCATTTCAAGTAGCTGTTTCTCCATATCGTATCACCCCTATTAATAACTATTATAGGCTTTTTTATAGTGGAAAGAAAGAAAAAGGCGGTATATTCTCATGCCTACAATCGTCCAGATTAAAGCGAAAAAAAAGAACTGGACTGAGTTGTATGAGCGGCTGTCGCTTGCAATGCGTTTCTAACACTGATACAGCCACCAATTGCTCAATCGGGAGGCTGCCCTACCCAATTGGTTGACTAGTGTCTGAGTTGTGTGAGTGATTGTGGCACCGGGAATTTAGGCACCGGGATGTTACCCGTACCGGAACAGAAAAAGCCCCCCAACCAATTGCTCGGTCGGAGGGCTTGTATTCTATCGTGCTAACCTAGAACTCAGAATTGTATCTGAATTGTGTGGTGCACAGCGTTTAATGTGAAATAAGTCAAGCGCTATGAAAATAGATTTTTGGCCGCACGAAACCAAAGCCTCATAATGGTATTTTTTTGAAACTCA
>NZ_JAWLIQ010000041.1:0-15142 GCF_033485175.1 Sporosarcina sp. YIM B06819
TTCCACTTTCGTTGATTGGAGCGTAAGGCGGCGACTCCTGCGGGAACAGCACGGGCTGAAGACCCTGGACTGAGCGTAGCGAGGGAAGCGGCTGAAGACGTGCCCGCGGAAAGCGTCCGCCTGAAGCGCAAATCAACCTTGTTCGGATTCCGAGGTTAATTATTCTATTATGAAATTGATTCAATTAAACATAATTTAAATATGTTGGATTTGCAATAATCGGACAGGTTTCTTTAAATTACAAGGTAGATTTTAATATCTTCATTAGAAATAAGAGTCGTACCTTTTGCTAGCTATTTCAGTATATATATGTTATTCTTAGGAAGAATTATTTTTGTTCGTTTCAGATTGAGAATAGAATTTGTTTTTCGTCTAAGGTATTTGAACGAGGATAGTAACACATTGTGTGGACATCCACACTAGGAGGCAACAATTATGGAACAAGGTACAGTTAAATGGTTTAATGCAGAAAAAGGTTTTGGATTCATCGAGCGTGAAACAGGAGAGGACGTATTCGTACATTTCTCAGCTATCCAAAGCGATGGTTTCAAATCTTTAGACGAAGGTCAAAGTGTAACGTTTGAAATTGAACAAGGACAACGTGGCCTACAAGCTACAAACGTTCAAAAAGCTTAATAATAGCACATAAAAAGACCCTACATGTAGGGTCTTTTTATGTGCTTAAATTTTGGGTTAACTACTTCTGCGAACGGGTATTATGTTAAACGTTGGTATGATGAGTTCTTTCATAATTGAGGTTGCCATATGGTATGAATAATCATTAATTGCGGTTAACCTCCCGGAATTGTATAGCCCACCATATCCTCCTTGGGCTATGCTAGACTGATAATTAATTATATGTACTTTTATTAGGGAATATAATGGTTGACGAGGGAGTTAGGGAAACATTGAATTGTTTTTATTCCATTAAAGTGCGCGATTGTGAAGTGACACAGGTAGAAAATGATCAAACATTTTTATACAACAGATATATAAATTTGATGGATATGAATCCATTTTGATCAAACTTTAATTCAAAGTAATAATGGTTTATCAGCAAAAGATATGGTTGTCATTTAATTAGAGAGTGGATTGATTTTTAGATTACTGGTTAAGTAGAGACACTCTGAAAAGCGCACCTCGGAACGGAAATCTACCCCACGTTATGGTGGAGTATGCAATAGCTAAAAAAGTAGGGCATCTCTTGTTCAATAACGAACAAGAGATGCCCCATTTTTATCTGAAAAGCATTTGCGATTTTTAAAATAATAGATGACCTTATAATGCCTAGTCGTTTATTTTAAGCACCATCAGTCGTTATTACTTGGAAAAGCAAATGTTGACGCGGATTCGCTGTTTTCTTCAAACCACTTTTCAGAAACCGTTTTGGTCTTGGTGAAGAAGCGGACTTGGTCTGGCCCAAACATATGACCCTCACCAAATCTCGAGCGTTTCCAGCCGCCAAAGTTATGATAACCAACAGGAATTGGAATGGGCACGTTTACCCCAACCATACCGACGTCTATCTCCGATGTGAATTTGCGAGCGGCCGCCCCGTTATTCGTGAAAATGGTGACACCGTTACCGAGCTCATGTGCATTGATTAAGTCAATCGCTTCCTCCAATGAATTTACCCGAACGACGTTACGAGCGGGACCAAATACCTCTTGCTCATAAATTTCCATGCCAGGTTTGACATTGTCTAATAAGGTAGGACCTAGATAGAAGCCGTTGGAATTTTCAGCGATGTCTGGGTTGCGACCATCGCATACGAGTGTAGCGCCTTCTTCTAGGCTACGGTCGATAAAGCCAATGATTGCGTCTTTTGATTGCTTCGTAATAACAGGTCCAAAATCAACATCTGGATCTGTATAGGGCCCCACTTTTAATTTTGCGATTTTATCAACCAGTACGTTGATGAGGTTATTTGCTGTTTCTTCGCCAACGGGAATGATTGTGGAAATGGCCATACAGCGTTGGGAAGCGGCACCGAAAGCCGCGCCTAAAAATGCGTTTGCGACCTGTTCTAAATCTGCATCTGGCATGACAATCATATTGTTTTTACCGCCACCTAATGCTGTAACACGCTTTCCGTGTTTTGAACCGGTTGTGTAAATGGTTTCAGCGACTGCTGTGGAGCCGACAAACGAAATGGCTTCAACAGCAGGGTTTTCTAATAGTTCGTTGACTGCATCCTTGTCGCCATTGATGACTGTCCAAACACCATCTGGTAAACCGGCTTCTGTCCACAGTTCCGATAAAAATAATGCGGAGCAGGGCACGCGCTCGGACGGCTTTAAAATGACGGAATTGCCGACTGCGACAGCCATACTAGTAATGGCAAGTGGCACCATCACTGGAAAGTTGAATGGGGAAATCGCTGCCACAACTCCAAGTGGTGCTTTTGCGGAATAAGCATTAATATTCCCACCAACATTGACGGAGTACTCGCCTTTTAATAGGTGAGGGGCATTGATGGCTAAGTCGACGGATTCTAAACCACGTGTGATTTCACCCTTGGCATCCTCGATTGTTTTTCCGCTTTCGATACAAATGATGTCGATGAGTTCATCCATACGTGCGGTCATCAATTGACGAAACTTCATGACGATTTCAACCCGTTTGCCAACCGACAGCGCGCGCCATGCTGGGAAGGCTGCTTTAGCGGTTGCAATTGCGCCTTGTACTTCCTCTTTCGTTGCAATAGGGACGCGTGCAATCACTGCCCCTGAACTTGGATTGAAAACATCAGAGAAGTGACCACTTGTGCCTGCAACGATTTCACCATTCATAAAATGCCCTAGTTCTTTAATTTCTGTATTCGTTACCATACATTCATTTCCCCCTTGTGTTTAGGCCTTTGGCAGTAGTTCATTTAAAGAGTGTATAAGTTTTTCAACAATCAAATCTTTTTCTGCTAATGAAATAATCAGCGGTGGAGCGAGTGTTAAGGTATTGTTAAAGCCTGCAACCGTGACACCATTTTTTCCGATGATTACCCCTTGTTCTTTACATAAAGCGATGACTTTGTTTACAGAAGTTACATCAAGTGGCGCTTTGCTTTTTTTGTCACTTACAAGCTCAATGCCAATCAGTAAGCCTTTACCACGGATGTTGCCGACATTTGGATGATCATTTAAACGTTCTTGTAGTTCCGCATGGATAATTGCGCCCATTTCTTCTGAGCGAGCAAATAAATTTTCATTTTCCATGATTTCAATATTTTTGAGGGCAACCGCACAAGCTGCTGGAGAACCACCGAATGTGTTGACGTGGCGGAAAAAGTCGTAGTCCTCGCTCCCAGCAAAGGCCTCATAAATTTCACGGCGCACAGCTGTAGCAGATAACGGCATATAGGCGCTTGTTAAGCCTTTTGCCATTGTGACAATATCTGGCTGAATGCCATAGTTTTGAAAGCCAAATGCTTTACCTGTACGTCCGAAACCGCAAATTACTTCATCGACAATGAGCAGGGCCCCATGCTTTTCGCAAACTGTTTTTACCCCACGCAAATAGTCCTCATGTGGCATTATCACGCCGCCGCCGGTAATAATAGGCTCCAAAATCACACCTGCAATCGTCTCGGATAATTCCCACGTCATGACATTATCGATTGCCTGAACAGAGGGTAGGGCAGCTGGTTCTGTAATATGATCTTCGTTTGCACGGTAGGCATCTGGTGGTGCAACATGTATGAAGCCAGGTGCTAGCGGTTCATATTTATATTTGCGTTGTGCTTGCCCTGTTGCCGCTAATGCACCCATCGTACTGCCATGGTAGGCACGATAGCGAGAAATAATTTTGGTGCGATTTGTGTGACCTTTTTGCAGATGGTATTGACGTGCGATTTTAAAGGCGGCTTCATTCGCCTCTGAACCACTATTAGAGAAAAATACAACATAATCATCACCTAATAATTCGCTGATTTTTTCGCTTAGTTGAATGGCAGGGATATGCCCAACAGATAGGGGAGTATAGGCATTTTCCAGTAATTGCTCGTAAGCGACTTTGGCAATTTCCTCTCGCCCGTAGCCAACGTTGACGCACCATAAACCAGACATGGCATCTAAATAACGTTTCCCATCAATGTCCGTTATCCAAGCGCCTTTCGATTTCTGAATGATTGTCGTCGCGTTTGGGTTGTAGGGCTTCATGGAATGCCATACATATTGTTCATCTTTTACTTGCCAATTTTGACTCGTTACATTCGTCATCGGACATCATCACTCCTTCATATATCATCATGCAATAAATCTAATCTTCAATTCTTTGGAAAAATAGCAACAAGAAGCTTCGCGCTACTAAAGTACTTTATCGTTAGCGCATCTGCTTCAGTGAGTGAAAATCCATTCATAACTGCCTCCTATCACGCATAATTTTAGATGCGTCAACACATCTATTAAACAAAAAGGTCAAATGCAAATTGGTTTTTATAAAAAAGGCTTGAGGTGTTCACATCCACTAGCAGTTCTACCTTTTTGACATTATTAAGAACTTTCATAAAAACCTACTTTTAATATCTATGAAAGAGAGGACTTGCATATGTATAAATGTAATAGTAGTCGATTGCAGGAGTTAATTGAACAATTTAGTCAATTTGGTGCAACTGCCAATGGGGGAGTAACCCGTTTGTCCCTTTCACAAGAGGATGTAGTAGCAAGAACCTATTTTTGTGAAATATGCAAAGAGCTAGGTATGGAAATTCGAGTAGATGATATGGCAAATATCTATGCGATTCTACCAGGAAAAAGAGATTGCCCACCAATCGTAATGGGATCACATTTAGATTCGGTTGAAAAAGGTGGCAGGTTTGATGGTGTCTTAGGCATTTTAACAGCAATAGAGGCGATACGAACGCTAAAGGACAACGACATTGAGCTCGAGATTCCATTAATGCTTGTGAATTTTACGAATGAAGAAGGTGCGCGCTTCGATCCGGCGATGATGAGTTCCGGTGTCATTTCTTCAAAATTTTCGAAAGACAAAATGATGCAGTCTGTTGATAAAAATGGCATCACTTTTAAAGAGGCGCTACTAGCCAGTGGATACGAGGGGGAAAAAGAAAATCGTTTAACAGAAGCACTGGCTTATATTGAACTTCATATCGAACAAGGCCCTGTATTAGAAGCTAAGCAACGGGAAATTGGTGTGGTCGAAGGCGTTTTAGGCATGGTGTGCTATGAAATTAGCGTGACAGGTGAATCCAATCACGCTGGCACAACACCGATGTCGATGCGTAAAGATCCGATGATTGTAGCGTCCAACATCATGACGACTTTGCATGAGCAACTTGGCGAAATCGACGAAGAGCTCGTCTACACATTTGGTCGTATGAATGTTTCTCCTAATATTCATACAGTCATTCCGAACGAAGTATTATTTACCATTGATTCCCGTCATCAAAATCCGGAAGTAATGCGAAAAGTGGAAGAAATACTAAATGGCTTACCTCCAGAGGAAGAGGGCTGCCACATCCAACCAGTCAAGTTATGGGGACGAGATACTGTATTTTTTGATGCAATCATTTGTAATGAAGTGGAAAAGTCGTGTCAGAACTTTGGCTATTCATCCCACAGAATGTTTAGTGGGGCAGGTCATGATGCGCAGTATATCGCGAGCTTCATCCCCTCGGCAATGATTTTTGTTCCAAGTATCAAGGGGAAAAGTCACTGCGAGGAGGAAGAAACGGCATTTGAAGACTGTACAAAGGGGGCAAACGTGTTACTAGAAACCGTGCTGACACTACAAACGGAGTTCAGCAGGGGCGAAAAATACACACTAAACTCATGATGAGTTCAGGCTAGAATACAATAATTGGCTAGCACATTAACAGATGTAGATAAATTTCTCATTCATTAATAGAAGGGTGATGGTAGCGTGAAAAAAGTAATTACAGGTGGACTCATTGCAACGGCTTCAGATCTATATGAGGCAGATATTTTAATAGAGAACGGAAAAATCGTGCAAATTGGCAAAAATTTATCAACTGACGGAGCGGAAATTGTAGATGCAACGGGTAAATACGTGATGCCTGGGGGAATTGATCCGCATACACATTTGGATATGCCGTTCAACAATACGGTGACAGACGATGATTGGAAGTCGGGTACAATTGCGGCTGCCTTCGGTGGGACGACGACCATTTTAGATTTTTGCTTATCTGCGGGTGAAGAAAGACTTGCGACGGCTGTGGAAAAATGGCATAAAAAAGCAAAGGACAAATCAGCCATTGATTACGGTTTCCATTTAATGATTAGTGATTTAACGCCTGAAACAGAGGCAGAGTTACCGTTGTTACTAGAGAAGGAAGGGATTACCTCTATTAAGGTGTTCATGGCTTACGCGAAAGAATTCCAGGCGACAGACCGTACGCTGTTCAAAGCCTTTAAAATCGCAAAAGATATTGGTGCTGTTGTCATGGTGCACTGTGAAAATGGCTCAGTCATCGACGAATTAGTAGAGGAGGCGAAGCAAGCTGGTCAGACGGCGCCAATTTATCACGCACTGACGCGTCCCGCGGAGATAGAGGGTGAGGCGACGAAACGGGCCATTGAACTAGCTCATATCGCAGGAGCCAAGCTTTATGTTGTACATGTGACGTGTAAAGAGGCACTAGATGAAATTATCGCAGCACGTGAAAAGGGCTATGACGTGTACGGGGAAACATGTCCACCTTATTTAACGCTCGATCAGTCAGCGTTAGCACAGCCAGGCTTCGAAGGGGCGAAATATGTTTGGTCACCACCCCTTCGCCCGAAATTTCACCAAGAACATTTGTGGAATGCGTTAAAAGCCAAGCAATTGCAAACAATTGGCTCGGACCAATGTTCATTTAGCTTTAATGGGAAAAAGCAATTAGGGTTACATGACTTTTCTAAAATTCCAAATGGTGGACCTTTTATCGAAGATCGTTTTAGCATTTTATTTTCTGAAGGTGTGGCGAAAGGACGAATTTCCATCCATGACTTCGTCGATATGATTTCGACAAGTGCCGCAAAAATTTTCGGCTTATATCCACAAAAAGGAACGATTGCTATTGGTTCTGACGCGGATATTGTCATTTTTGACCCTGCGGTAAAGCGTGAAATTTCAGCGCACACCCACCATATGAATGTCGACTACAACCCGTATGAGGGCTGGGAAGTGACCGGAGAGCCTATCAGTGTACTTGTGCGTGGTGAATACGTCATTGAAAACAAACAATTTGTAGGAGTAATAGGCAGTGGCCGATACATCAAGCGTGCACTTCAGCAGACGACTGCACAAACAATCAACGTGTAAACATCAATCCATGAGGGGGAATGTTTCAATGACTTCGCAACTCGAACGAAACTTTGTGGAAATGACTAGCAGGATGACAAAAAATGAAGCACTAGAAGAGGCTAATCGCTGTCTGTATTGCTATGATGCACCTTGCATTACAGCTTGTCCGACAAGTATTCCAATTCCGAATTTCATCAAAAAAATTGCTTCCAGTAATATGAAAGGTTCGGCCATGATGATTATGGAGGCCAATCCGATTGGTGCAAGCTGTGCGCGAGTATGTCCGACCGAGGAATTATGTGAAGGGGCATGTGTGTTAAATTCCTCGACAAAGCCTATTAAAATCGGGCACTTGCAACGTTATGCAACAGATTGGGCGATGGAATCAGACGTCGAGCTATTTAAAAAAGGTCAATCAAATGGACAAAAGGTAGCGATTGTTGGCGCTGGTCCAGCTGGTTTATCGGCAGCGCGTGAGCTTAGTCGCTTCGGCTATTGTGTCACAATTTTTGAAGCAGAAGCAAAAGCGGGTGGCTTGGGCAACTACGGCATCGTGTCATTCCGATTACCGAATGATGTAGTGGATTGGGAAGTGGCGCAAGTTGTAAAGCTTGGTGTGGACATTAAAACAAACACAACAGTAGGCGTGGATATTTCTGCCGAGGAAATTTTAGCGCAATATGACAGTGTTATTTTAGCGGTTGGTATGGGGGCTGTGCCTAATCTTGGCATTAAAGGCGAGGAACTAGCTGGCGTTCATGATGCCATTGAGTTTGTAAAGCACACGAAAATGGGCGTACTGACTGAAGACTTAGTTGGTAAACGTGTCGCGGTCATCGGTGCTGGTAACACAGCTATCGATGGTGCCACCTGTGCTGTGCGACTAGGTGCTGAGCAAGTGAACATTCTTTATAGAAGAACAGAAAAAGAGATGACTGCCTACAAATTTGAATATGAATTTGCCAAGCAGGATGGCGTTGGATTTAAGTGGCTGACAGCGCCGAAACAAATTATCGGTGATGAGGCAGGGAAAGTAGTGGGACTTGAATGCGTCAAGATGAAGCTTGGAGAGGCGGGTGCGGACGGCAGACAACGACCTGAAGTAATCAAGGGATCTGAGTTTGTTATAAAAGTGGACGCGGTCATTAAAGCAATTGGACAAACGCGCTATGTCTCACTCATCGAAGCGTTTGGATTACAGCATACGAACGGAGTAGTAGACATTGACGAAACAACTATGCAAACATCGAATGACAAAGTGTTTGCCTGTGGAGATGTCGTGTTTGGCAATGGCCAAGGGGAGGCAATGGTGGTAACAGCTGCACAGCAAGGTAAAGATGCTGCTTACATTATTCATGAGCGTTTAGGAAAACCGAGCGAAATCGCATAGGGGGGATGGGGCATGGCAGACTTACGAATTGACTTAGCGGGGATTAAATCACCGAATCCATTTTGGTTAGCATCGGCACCACCGACTAATTCGGGCTATCAAGTGCAACGTGCATTTGAAGCGGGCTGGGGTGGCGCAGTTTGGAAAACATTGGGCGAACCCATTTTAAATGTTTCATCACGCTTTGCGGCTGTTAGCTTTAACGGACAGAGAGTAGCGGGCTTTAATAATATTGAGCTCATTACGGATCGTCCGTTAGAGGTTAATTTACAGGAAATTCTTGAAACGAAAAAAAGGTTTCCTAATCATGCCATTATCGCTTCGTTAATGGTAGAGCCACAGCAAGAAAAGTGGCATGAGATTGTCAAAAAAGTAGAAGCTGTGGGGGTTGATGGTCTTGAGCTTAATTTTGGTTGTCCACATGGGATGGCAGAACGCGGAATGGGAGCTGCCTCTGGTCAAGTACCTGAATTGGTTAAGAAGCAAACGCACTGGGTGAAGGAAGTTGCACGTACCCCTGTTATCGTCAAGCTAACGCCAAACATTACGGATATTACGATGACAGCAGAAGCGGCAGTGCGTGGCGGGGCAGATGCCGTTAGTATGATTAATACGATTAATAGTTTAGCGGGTGTTGATTTAGATTCATGGAATACGGTGCCGCATGTAGGTGGGAAGGGGGCGCATGGCGGATATTGTGGGCCGGCTGTTAAGCCCATTGCACTAAATATGGTCGCAGAATGTGCACGAAATTCTTTCGTTAATGTACCAATTTCGGGAATTGGTGGGATTTCAAATTGGCAGGATGCTGCAGAATTTATGTTGATGGGTGCAACGGGTGTTCAAGTTTGTACAGCAGCAATGCACCACGGATTTAGTATTGTTGAAGATATGATTGACGGACTTAATAATTATCTGGATGATAAGGGCATTGCCTCTGTGATGGATATAGTCGGTAAATCGGTTCAACGTTATTCCGACTGGGGTGACTTAGATTTAAATTACAAAGTTGTTGCCGAAATTAATAATGATGTTTGTATTAATTGTAATAAATGCCATATTGCTTGTGAAGATACGTCGCATCAATGTATTGACTTGTACACAGAGAGTGGTCGTCCGATGCTAAAGGTACGCGAAGAAGATTGTGTGGGCTGTAATTTATGCTCGATTGTGTGTCCAGTAGACGGTGCGATTTCGATGGTCGAAAGAAAGTCCATTATTGCGCCAATGACTTGGAACGAACGTCAATCACTTATCAGTAATTTTGCCCGATAACAAAGAGGTAAATTGTTTGTTAGTTAACTGGAAATCTACTATAAGGGAGAGACATGTATGGCGATTGCTGGAGATTATTTAAAATCACCAGATTTACTTCCAGTGACACATCAAAAAAGAAGTATCGGGACATTTGGTTTTGCAGTGATTTGGATAGGAATGGCCATCGTTTTAGCCGCCTTTGCAATTGGCGGATCAGGTATTATGAGTTTGTCATTGCCGATGGTGATTTTAGCGACAATGATAGGTTCCGTATTAATCGGCGTATTTATGACGTTGATCGGTGATATTGGTATTGAGCACGGCTTGTCCTTCCCGGTTTATATGCGTGCCCCATTTGGCACAATTGGCACGCATATACCATCGCTCGTTCGTGGGGTGACAGCTGCTTGTTGGTTCGGGCTTAACACCTATTTTGGTGCAATGGCCATCAATGGGATTTTGAATTTATTATTCGACTTTAATAATTGGTTTTTATGTTTCCTTGTTTTCGCTGCATTACAGTTATTTAACACGTCGCTCGGCATTAAATCCATTGAGCGCTTTGCGGATTTTGCGGCGCCGGTTATTATATTAATATCGTGCTGGATGTACATTACGCTTTCCGATCAAGCAACGGTTCAAGGGAAAGATGTGTGGACTTGGGTGGAATCACCAACGACAGGGATAGCAGCTTTTACAGCGTTCATGGTTGTGATTATGGCGAACATGGGGTTCTGGGCAACGTTAGCAGCTGATATGCCAACACTATCTCGTTTCTTTAAGGCGCCAAAAAATGAACGCAATTGGTTCAAGCGTAATAAAACGCAGTTAGTTGGCTCTTTAATCGTAATGCCGATTACCAATACATTCATCGTAACAATAGGTGCAGTTGCTTATATGGCAGTGGCATCTGCTGATCCGATAAATGCCTTGCAGCAAAGTGCAAGTGGAATTGTGTTAGGGATTTTATTGCTAATGATTGTGTTAGCGCAATGGTCGACAAACACGTCAGCAAACGTTATTCCTGCGGCAACGATTTTCTCAAACATTGGTGGACCAAAAGTGCCGTTCTGGGCTGCTGTTATAATCGCGGGGGTTATTGGAATCATAGCACAGCCGTGGAGCTTATTTGGTGTCTTGGTCAGTGCGTTATTAATCATTGGCGGTATTTTAACAGCAATTGTGGGGATATTATTCGCCGATTATTATTTAATCCGTAAACGTCGTGTCAACGTAAAGGATCTGTATGAATTAGACGGCCAATATAAGTATATGAATGGCTTTAACTTAGCGGGGTTAATCGCTTGGGTGATTGGTGGAGTCTTAGCAAATATGTTCCCAACGTATTCTTCATTAGTGGGCTTTTTCGTGGGGGCACTTGTGTACTATGTTTTGGCGAAATATTGGTGGTTCAAAAAGTACCCACAAGCCGAGCTAGACGATCCTAGTGACGCCAAGTATTTAGGTATTACAGTTGGGCACGATTGGGACGATATTGTCGTGCAAGAAATAGAAGCAAAAGCTGCTGAATGAGAAAAGCGAGGTGTGCGTATGTCGGACCATTTACTAAGCATGGATGAAATGAAACAAGTAGATGACTATTTAGACAGAGGCTTTAAAGTCCATTATGTCTATGAAAATTTAAGCGGGATGTTTGTCGAGTTTGAACGACAGAAAGAGGAAGTTTGTTTGCAGATTCTGACCGCCGAAGCACGTAAATATTTAGCGGCAAAGCTCCACGAACAAACGCTGTTGTAAGAAGGCATGCCAAATTAATATGAAATGGTGAAAACTCTATTCTATTTTTGTTATAATGACTAGAAAAGGTCACGATGCGAAAGACGTTTCTCTTCCGATTTTTTAGCAGTTCCAATGTGAGCCATTATATCTGGTAACACAGTGCTTCCTTATATTTCAATGCAACACTAGTGAAAAAAGATATATTGTTATAAATAAAGATTGATAATAAATAACCTCTTCGAGTATCATATCCGTAAGAGGTTATTTATTTTTTATTTGCTATTTGGAAAGGGTTACCATCTATGAAATTACATTTTTATCAACCAGAGTTTGATAAGCACATTGAAGGATACATATTAACAGATGAACAATTACAATTTACAGGCGCACCAAAAGACGCGATTGAATTTTCGCAAACAGAAGACAATCATTACCCTATTTTAGCGCTAGACCACGAGCAATTGGTTACTTTTTTTGCTCTGCATACATGTGAAGGCGTTCAGCCTTACTCTGCCAATGCTAGTGCTATTCTCATTAGAACTTTTTCAACCGATTTTCATCATCAGCGTAAAGGTTATGCTCGGCAAGCGCTGTCGCTTGTACCTGAATTTGTCACAGAACACTTTGTGGGAATCAATGAGATTGTACTAGCCGTCAATGTGAGGAACACGTCGGCGCAAGCTTTGTACAAAACATGTGGGTTTGTTGACAATGGTGTTCGAGCGATGGGGTTAAGAGGTGAGCTTATTGTGTTAAGTTATTACTTGCAGGATGAATTTAGCAGTGTACAAAAATAGAACTAATAAATTGGGGGAAAAAATCATGCTAGAAATTATTGCGATAAGTGTAGAGGATGCAATTGCTGCGGAACGTAGTGGGGCAGATCGGTTGGAGCTTTGCTCAGCCCTATCTGAAGGTGGACTAACGCCGAGCTTAGGTTTGGTAGAAGCTGTTGTGCAAGCGGTCGATATTCCGGTTCATGTCATTGTTCGACCACATAGCAGAACTTTTCACTATGACGAAAGTGATTTAGCAGTTATGCTGGCGGATATTCGTTATATCAAACAGGCGGGAGCCGCCGGTATTGTGATTGGTGTATTGAATGAGGACAACAAAGTGAATACGCAAGCACTATCCCGTTTATTGCAGGAGTCAGGAGAGATGAAAGTCACTTTCCACCGAGCTTTCGATGACATCGATGATCAGTTGGAGGCGTTAGAAGTCATTGCTAGTTTCCCGCAAATTCAGCGGATTTTAACTTCTGGGGGACAAGCTCCAGCACCAGAAGCAGCTGATCAGCTGAAAAAATTGGTGGATAAGTCTCGGAGTACATCAGTCCGTATTTTGGCGGGCAATGGTATGAGTCCAGAAACGTTATCTGCATTAGTAACGGCAACCGGCTTGGAAGAGGTTCATTTTGGCTCGGCGGTTCGTGTGAATCGAAGCTTTATGCATCCGATTGATGAGAAGGTTATTGCAGGAGTTAAAAATGTGCTTATGCAGTTAAGGGAATCTTAAGGAATAGGCTACTATAGAAATATGAAAAACACGGGATCACAGCAATTTACATTTGCTGTGATCCCGTGTTTTTTTTTGCCGTGAAAAATCACAAAAATCCTAGTTTGACAAGATGCGATTGATATCATGACATTGGATGGTACGTAAATAACACGAACAGCCCTATGCTGTCCTATAGAGTATTCAAACTTTCAAGCGGATTTCGCTGTAACGTAATTGTCGGTTAATTCGCAATATAGTTGCTTGCTAAAAACTCACTTGCGTATATAAGCATGTAATTATATGATAGAGAAGAAATGGAGGGATCATTTATGAATAAAAATTTTACGACAGATATTCAAAGGGCATCACAACTGTTGAAATTGCTTGGAGATCAAACGCGATTGACGATGATGAAATTGTTACAATCTCATGATTGTTGCGTTTGTGAATTTGTAGAGATTTTCAAAATGAGTCAACCGGCAATTAGCCAACACTTGCGAAAACTGAGAGATATTGAGTTGGTAAAAGAAACACGCAAAGGAAAATGGATCTTCTACTCTATAAATAAAGATCACAAAGATTATCCATTTATACAAAGTGTCCTTGAGAAGCTTCCAGGGCAAGATGGGTTAGTCACTGAATTAGAAGCACAAGGTTTGCGTATTTGTTGTGAATAGAGAGGGGAAAGTGCTTTGACTTCAGTTATTGTAGCATCATTGATATTCATCATTACACTTATTTTTGTTATTTGGCAGCCTAGAAATTTATCAATAGGATGGTCAGCTTGTATTGGGGCAATAATCGCTTTATTAGTAGGAGTTGTTATTTTTCAAGACGTTATTGATGTAACGGGTATTGTATGGAATGCAACACTTGCTTTCATCGCTATCATAATCATCTCCTTAATCTTGGACGAAATCGGATTCTTCGAGTGGTCGGCTCTACATATGGCTAGATTAGCCAAAGGCAGCGGGACTCGCATGTTTGTTTATGTCAGTCTGCTAGGTGCAGTTGTTGCTGCATTGTTCGCAAACGATGGGGCTGCCCTTATACTCACGCCAATTGTACTTGCAATGGTACGAAATTTGAATTTCAATGAAAAAATGATTTTCCCATTTATTATTGCTAGTGGTTTTATTGCAGACACAACTTCCCTACCATTAGTCGTGAGTAACTTAGTCAATATTGTTTCGGCAGACTTTTTCGGTATCGGCTTTGTTGAATATGCATCTCGAATGATCGTCCCGAATTTATTTGCATTAGTTGCGAGTATTTCGGTGTTACTGTTATTTTTCCGTAAAAGTATTCCTAAAGACTACGAAGTCTCAAATTTAAAACAACCGAAAGATGCTATCAAGGATATAAAGTTGTTTCGACTAGCTTGGGCGATATTAAGCGTATTACTCATTGGGTATTTCTCTAGTGGATTTACGGGATTACCTGTCTCTATTATTGCTGGGCTCACGGCGATTTTCTTTATGGCCATGGCACAAAGAAGCCCAGCAGTTCATACGAAGCAAGTACTTAAAGGTGCACCTTGGGCCATCGTATTCTTCTCTGTCGGGATGTACGTTGTTGTCTACGGATTACGAAATGTCGGTCTAACAGCGGTATTGGGCGATATCATTCAATTAGCAGCCAATCAAGGACTCTTTGTAGCAACAATTTCGATGGGCTTTATTGCAGCAATATTGTCATCCATTATGAATAATATGCCAACTGTCATGATTAACGCGTTGGCTATATCAGAAACGACTTCAACAGGACCTATTCGTGAGGCTTTAATTTATGCAAATATCATCGGGTCAGATTTAGGTCCCAAAATCACGCCTATTGGTTCGTTGGCCACTTTACTGTGGTTGCATGTACTATCTCAAAAAGGTGTGAAAATCTCATGGGGTAGCTATTTTAAAATCGGGATACTCTTAACAGTCCCAACGTTATTCATTACATTAATTGGACTGTATTTATGGTTGTCATTCATCCAATAAA
>NZ_JAWLIQ010000042.1:0-15114 GCF_033485175.1 Sporosarcina sp. YIM B06819
AACTGAACTACCTTTTCTATAAACTGGACTACGCCAGGAGAACTGGATTACCTATTTCGCAAACTCGACTACCTTGCCATGAAACTGAACTACCTTTACTGCAAACAGCAATAAAAAAAGTCATCCTGATGAACTACCAGAATGACTTACATTTATCTTCTTAAACCCCCAACAAAACTTCTCCCTTAAACCGCTCAATCGCCTTCTCCACATCAACAGCATGTCCACTTTCATTCAACGTATCGCCAATCAAACGGACTGCTTGCTCCAACATCACTTCCGTCGTATTGCCCATATGCCCAATCCGGAAGGCTTTCCCCGCTAAATGAGCGAGTGCGCCCGCGACGATGACCCCTTTTTTCGCCAGTGCTGAACGGAATGCCGCGTCGTCTACCCCATCTGGATATAGCATACAGCTTAAAGTTGAGGCTGCAACGGTTTCATCGGCTAAAGCTGTCATACCATATTCGTCTAGCGCAGTACGCACTGCTCTGCCAAATGCTGCGTGACGCCTGATTCTTGCCGACATTCCTTCCTTCAGAACGAGTCGCATCCCTTCATCGTAAGCATAAATCAAGTTCACAGGAGGTGTGGCAAAATATTTGGATGGATCATTCATAATCGGAATCCAATTGTAGATATCGCAATAATAAGCAGGTACACGCTCAATTTGCTTCCGTACAGCCAGCGCTGTTTGATTAAAAGCTACAATCGCCAGCCCCGGGGGTACGCCGATTGCTTTTTGAGAGCCTGTTAAAATAATATCAATCTTATAGTCAGGATGGCCGTATGTCTTGCTCATATCTTCTTCCATCGCAGCCGTGGCACAGACCCCATCTAAAATGACAAGCGCTCCATGTTTTTTCACAATCGGTACGAGTGCTTCCAAATCAGCCGCAACGCCTGTCGAAGTATCGGCATGTGTAATCGTCACTGCTTTATACTGCCCTGTTGCAAGTTTCGCCTCCACGTCTGCGGGAGCCACTTGCTTGCCCCATTCCGCTTGCAATACGTCTACTTCGATGCCAAAAGCTTGTCCAAGTGTAATAAAGCGATCACCAAAATAACCTTGGCTAATAACTAATATTTTTTCACCAGCCACAACGGTATTGACGAGTGCCATTTCCATCGCAATCGTTCCTGAACCAGCAATAACAAACACTTCCCCATCTGTTTGCAGCATTGCCCTCGTTTGCTCTATCGCATTTTTATAAACGGCGACAAAGCGCGGATCCGTATGCCCCCTTGTTTCACTCGCCATCGCATCATAAATCGAATCGACAACTGGTGTAGGACCTGGTATTAGCAACATTTCTTCATTACGCATAAAAATCCCCCTCACTTTTTTTCAGAATACTTACCATGCACTAGTAGTACTTCCATATAGAAGATGAAACTCCTTTATTCATCATAAAAATGGGACTCCCAATGAATCCATACATCATAATGAAGCAAAGCTACCCGTCATCCAAATGGAACTTTTTATTCTACTTTCTCGAGTTTGTTGGAGTCCCAGATTTCTCACTTGCCAACCCCTTCGCTAATTGATTGTTTTCCTAGCTCATCCCCTTCTTTAGATAGCCGTAAACCCTTTAACAGCAAGCCATCGACCTAGCCATGACTAAAGTTTTCACACCTCCAACTGGATAGTTTCTAATACCTTTAATCAATTTGAATTTGAAGGTTACCAAATAGGACTCATTCAGCTCGCCTTTTTGGGTAATAGTCATGTATAATTTGAATTAGAAATAATCGAATTACACATACAAGGTTTTAAAAACCTTTAGTCAAAAGTCACTCATCCTTGTTGAACATAAAAACCTTTAGGAGGAACGCCATCATGAAAAAACTTCTTACGCTTTCCCTTTCCTTCGTCCTTGCATCTACACTATTTATCGGTACCGCAAATTTTGCGCACGCAGCAAAAGCACCAGCACAACCTGCTGTATCAGCAGTTGCAAAAACGGTTAAACAGTCTAAATCTTACAGTATGATTCTTTCCGCATTGGCTCAAAATGATGTTATAGGTCAATTCGACCCAACTGAAATTACTGCTAATGAAGTTGGGGCTCTTATTAACAAAGTTACTCAAGAAAATCCACAAGTACTTTATTATAAATCTGCTAATGTTTGGTCAAACGGAAAAATCGAATTTGCTTACTCTCTTCCTGCTGATGTCATGAAAAAAAATCGTGTGGCACTTGATGCAAAAGTAAAAAAAGTTGTTGCCAGCATCAACAAACCTGGACTTTCTGAGTTAGACAAAGTAAAAGCAGTTCATGACTACCTTGTATTGAATACAGAATATGATTACGCTAACCTACAAAAAAATACAATTCCAGCAGACTCTTATACAGCACACGGCGCGCTACTAGGCGGAGTTGCAGTATGTGACGGTTACACAAAAGCAGCACAACTTCTACTGAACAAACTAGGCATTGAAAATCACTATGTAATTGGTCAAATTGGCGACGGTCTACACTCTTGGAATCAAGTAAAATTGAACGATAACTATTACTTCATGGATGTCACTTGGAATGACCCTGTTCCAAACAGACCAGGAATAATTGCTTATGATTACTTCCTTGTCACTTCCAACCAATTGCGCAAAGATCACTCATGGATCGAAAAGAACTGGGCAGTTGCAACGGACAAGCGATATAGCTACTTGCAGACTGGAAAAACAGCAGCAAAGTAAGAGTTTTTTGGGACAACGAAAATCGACTTCATCTTCTGGAAATCTACCAGATGGATGAAGTCGATTTTCATTATGGCATTTTTCATCACGAGAGGTAGGGAGGCTTTTGAATGTGCTTTAGTTACTCGTTTGCTCGTGAGTTGCAATTAAAATCCTGGAGTTGCAATTAGAAATGCGAAGTTGCAATTAGAATCCTGGAGTTGCAATTACAGTCGAAGCCAGGTCAATTTCTTAATAATAATTTGAGATCCGTCATGGTGAATGAAAGAACTGTAAGCGCGATTGACATCCGGCTACCAGGCGACTCCCTTTACGCGCCAGCCGAATCTTTGTGCGCACAAAAAAAATCCATAAAAGCAACGTTCACTTTTACGGATTTTCATGAGTTATTTACGCTTAATAGCTTCTATAAATTGTTGTGTACCCTTCATCGACTCATCATATAGCTCGATTGAAAGGTTTTTCGTATCGTCTAGTGTCGCTGACCAGTTTTCTTTCATGTCAGTGAACGCATCTACAAACAATGTCGGTTGGTGATGAATGTCACCAATCGGGAACGCATACTTTTCTAAGTTAGCGAGTTTCATAAAGTCATTCACTTTATGGTGATATGAAATCGCCATAATCGGTGTTTCCGTACAAGTTGCTAAAATTAGCGAATGCAACCTTGTCCCAATGATGACATCTTGCTGCGCCGTTATATCGAGAATTCTATCTGGTAGAAGATTATCATCAATAATCGTTATCTTATCTTGATGTGTCATTTTTTTCACAATATCTTTCGTCACATCGGCATCTTGTGGAAACTTTGTCGCAAAAAATGTTAGTTCAACATCATGTTGCGTTGCAAGATTGTCTAGATTTTTCGCCATACCTTCAACGTAATCATTATAGATGGCAGTATTTCCTTCCGGCCAATAACCTGCATTGTAATAAGGGACTGCCGTAATCCCAATTTTCGTCGGGACCGCCGCTTTATCCTCCACAACTTTCCGCAATGAAAATGCCGGATCGCCAATAATCTGTACTTGTTCCTTGACACCAATCGCTTGTAATAAGTCGGCCGATTCAGGATCCCGTACGGAAACACTTTCCGCATGTTTACACATATAGCGGATAAACCATTTGCCCAATCCAGATAATAGCGGGCCTGCTCCACATCCATAAATGACATAAGGCGTATTTGAATTTTTAGCCATCATGGCATACGAACCATACAATGGCGCTTCTCTTCGATACAAATCCATTAAAATACCGCCGCCACCAATGATAAGCAAGTCGAACGTCTTCACGACTTCTTTATTCAGACGATACGTTTTGAAAAATGTTTTGACCGCATTCCCATTTTTATAATAAAGAGGAAAACTACTAACGCCATAGCGTTTCGCTGTCTGATCAGGATTATTACTAAAAACAGTGAGCTGCTCACTACCTATATTGAACGTCGATGTGACCTGCTTGATGATACTTAGCAAAATCGCTTCATCTCCGTTATTATCATTCCCATAATTGCCGACTATACCGATTTTCATTCGTCAACTTCCTTTACTGCATGATACTCCCATTATACCATAGCTAACCGAACGACGAAGAGTTCGGTTTGTATAATTTCTGCGTTCTTTGCAGAAATTATACAAGGGATGCAAAGGAGCAACTAGTTCAGGGGCCATTCCCTATTGCAGTACCTCAAAAAATAGAACCCTTTCACGTCGTCATGAAAGGGTTCCATCTGTTTACCGATTGATACTACGATACAAGAATGCACTAAACTGTGCGCGATTGACTGGTTTATTCGGATCGAAATTGCCTTTTTCATTACCAGTCGTTACGCCGTTATGTGCCAAAATATGAATTTGCTTATACGCCCAATGACTTGTCGGCACGTCATTAAATTTCTTCGTTGATTCACCTGACAAATTGTACGCTTTAACGAGAATGGCCGCCATTTGTGCACGTGTCAACTGACCGGCAGGATCGAATGTTCCGTCCCCTTTACCGCCCACTAAATTGGCACTTGCAATGGCATTGATTTCATTGAAATAACGATGTGTTGCTGGGACATCCGTAAACTTCTGTCCACCTGCTACCGCTGTATCCAAATTAAACACTCGGCTCAAAATCACAGCCGCATGCTCACGGGATAATGTGTTACCTGGGTTGAATTTACCATCCAAATCCCCTTGAATATAGCCGAGATCCTTCAAGAAACTAATCTCTGTATAGTAGGCATAATCAGCAGGAATATCCGTAAACGCAGGCGTTCCATCCGTTAATGAGATTGGGATACTAGCTGTTTTCGTTCCTAATGTCACTGTTACCGTACCTTGTCCAGATTTATTAACAGCTTTGAAACTACCAGACTGCGTAATTGTACCAATATCACCTGTCACACTCCACTTGACCTGTTCTGGTGAATAAATAATTGGTTTTCCTTGTGCATCTGTTGCATTCGCTTTAAATGCGACCGTAGCACCTGGCTTTACTTTCGTTGTCGTCGGTGAAATCGTCAATTTCGCTGGTTCGTTAACAATTGTCACAGGGAAAGATTGTTTCGCATTGCCATATTGTACAGTCACGCGATCTTCACCCGCCGTCAATGCACTATAAGATAGTCCAGTAGCAGCTAGTTTACCATTTTCCGATGTAATCAAAAGCTGGCTATTATCCACTACTAAAGGATTATAATAGGCATCTAACAAATAGTTAATAGTCAAAGAAGTTGTCGCACCAACCAACATTGTGCCCACTTGGTTACGTGATACGTTCAGATGTGCTGGCTCACTGACAGGCGCCGTACTAATCGCTTCAATAATAGCTGACACTTTCCGTTCAGCAGCTGTTGTACGGTTTGCCAATACGACAGTGTTGCTACCATAGTTTCGTATGCCCATAGCAGTTGAACCACCGCCGTCAAAATTGATGGCACGGTCATAGCCTTGTGCAGCCAAATAATTCGCAAACTGTGTTAATGTCATTCCTTTACTATAACCTTTAACATTATCCACGGTAACCAAATGTACTTGTTTCTTATCTTTACTAATCGCGATTGCTGTACGTGCTGTGGATGTACTTGCTCGCCAATCAGATGTATTCATCGTAATATGCGGTTTGCCGTCTTTTAATAGCATCGGGCCACTCGCTAACATAAATTGAGAGTTCATCCATTTATCATCGATGGATAAAGAAAGGGAGACTTCATCCCCAACATTCATACCTTTAAAGCGTTCTAACCCTTTTGCACCATGAACAGAAAGAACAAATCCTGTTGCCGGAATTTCCAATTTCTCTTTTGATCCATAATCACGCACTTTGACTACTTTGCCCGTCAGCTGCTGACCGTACTGTGTATTAGTGATCGGCTGACCTGTGTCAATGACCATTTCAATTCCGAATTCATTGGAATTAGTATGTTTTCCATTATATTGCGGAGTAAAAATAATCGTTTCGTCATTTTGACGTTCACGGTTCAATCCCGTAACTTGATAGTTTTGGCCTTTATAGCCAACGTGTACACCTAAGTTAAACGTATCGATTTCAGCTAGTCCATCTTGTGTCACACCAAAAGCAATCGGTTGGCTAACATAATAGTTCGGCGATTTGGAAATAACACCGCCGTTAATAATGTCATTGCCTTGTGAGATTAAATACATGGGTAAGCCGCTTTTCATATCGAAAAACGAAGCATTCACCGCACCTACCACTCGATTTCCATCCCTTGAATCACGATTGGCTTGAGCCGTTGTTGTTGCTGTTTTTGCAATTGGTGACGGTAAACCAATCGCTAACTTCGTATAAGGATCGCCTAAGTTAACCGCAAGATGGTTTATGTAATTGGTTGTCGAATTGGCATATTGTGAGTATGTCACACCCGATGACACTGGATAGCTTTTCACCGGATTGTCTTTTGCTAATGTGTTTGTCGGTGCAGTCCAAATCAACGAGGCTGCCACAGCTGTCAGTGCAAGTTTTTTACTAAAATGTTTGATCGAAGCTACTTTACTAGTGATAAAGCAGTCAACTCCTTTCCTATGAATATACAGCTTACCAAAGGATTCGACAGATTACCATAATCTATAAGATTCAAAAAAACCGTTCAGGGGGTGATTTTTTACCCCTAAACGGTTCTCTATTTACAAATCTTTCATTTTTAATTTTACATATTGGTTCGTCTGCGAGGCAAATGCCCCGAAGATGAGGAAGAAGAACATTGTGTATAACTTCAATTCCCAAATATTATAGTAGAAACCAGAGAATCCTGTTGCTAACCAAAAAGCAATCATGAATTTACCAAAAGTAGTCTTGCGCTCTTTCCAAAACATGCCAAACATCGTCAAAAGGAATGCAGCGAACAAGGCCACACCAATCACGCCAGTTTCAGCAATGACTTGAATGTACTGATTATCCGAGTAGAAATACCTACCACCATAAATATCCGAACGAATTCCGTAGAATTTATAAATTGGCGATCCGTAGGACAACGTAGCCGATCCACCATACGAACCAAATCCAGTGCCTGTCACAGGGTTATCCTTAAAGACTTCAAATCCTTTTTCGATGTAGAAAAAGCGACCACTTTCGGTCATCAATGCTAAGTTTTTCTCGTCAAATGTTTCATTGAAACGCTCACCAATACTTCCTGATGTAGGAGGGAGTTCGTCGTGTCCATATTCCGCAAAGAGCTGGACACCAAAGTTAATTGGATAATAGACCAGTATAAGTGAAGCGATACCTGCTAGTGCAAGGCGTTTGAGCATCTTCCAATTCTTCGTAGTTACGATGAAAACAGCCCCGAACACAGCAGCCGAAATCCATGTTCCTCGTGAGTAAGTCATGATAAATGTACCGAGGAATAATACAAGGTTAATCATCAACAACCATTTGTATTTCTCTGATTTATAGATCGTTTGAAGAAATAGGATGGCAATGATGCCGAATAACAACAGTAGGCCCAGTGAGTTCGGATTACCTGTTAGTCCGTAAATTCTTACAGCGTTCGTCGCAGATAACGTCTTATATTTCCAAGCGTCCGGCAACAAAAGTGTTCGCATAGACAACTTTTCTATCAATCCATGAATCGACACAATCATGCTTGTCCATACCGTAATCCACGCAAGTTGCTTGAGCCAGCCCTCTGATAAGAGCATCCGGGACACAATGTAGTAGAGCAAGTACATGATAATAAATGTCCGAACTTGGAAGATGACAGAAGAAAGTAACACACCTTGTGCCAGCCCAATCGCAGAGCCAAATAGCAAGAAAGCAAAGAACGCCCACTCAAACCATTTGAATGTGAATAAAGACTTCCACTCTCTCCCGCTCGATAGCACTAGTTTCGCAAAGGCAACAAGCGTAATCAAATCTCCAATGAGTTTAAGCCCTGGATTCACCTCTAGTAAAAACGGGCGAATGCTGACATACACAACAAGGAACACCAAGCTTTGCTGCGGCCTCAAAAAGGCAAAAAGTACGAAAAATAACGAACTGACGATTAGCGCAATCGATGTTGGAAGGAATAACGCTCCCCCCATCACAGCTAGTGCTACTATGAAATACAATGTATCTTTTTCTTTTAATTTCTCTTTTATTATTGTCATCAACTAATTTACCCTTTCTACGACTATTCGCATGATAATAGGTGTTCAAATTTTTATCAATCGCGCCTCGGCGTGATTGCGTCCGGATTTTTTTCGAGCTTGGGGCCTACAGGATGTAGGTCATGCAGTCGTTGCGAATCGAACAACGAAGGGTTCGATTTGCCGTATTTTTGCGTACTTTGCAGAAATTAAGGCACTTTCTGACGTCGCGCACTTAGACTGCCTTCTTAAGCTTCCCTAAAAATCCGTGACATCCGCCGGAGGCTTTATTTGAATTCAGCAGGAGTTTGGACTCCTGCTGAATTCAAATAAAGTTCTAGGTAATTATAGCATTTTATATGACGTTGTGGTGTATCCTTTGGTTTCATTTTTATTACGAGCCAATTGGACCTTATTATTCTAGTGGAACTCTGCTACTATGGAAGAATAATGAATAGGGAGGATTATCGTTGAAAAAACTAGTTACCTTTACGTTACTCACGCTACTATTGTTTTCCCCACTCTTTCAAACAGAAGCATTTGCAAGTGATGTGGACAAACACCAAATGGAAACTGAATTGAATTATTGGATTGCCAAAGGCGTTATCAAAGCAGACGCCAAAGGGAATTACAATCCCAACAAGGCCGTTACGCGAGGGGAGTTTGCCTCCTATATCGCCCGTGCGCTAGAGTTACCGGCTTCTACCAAATACACATTCAAAGATTTAAAGGCCAACTCAAACCTAACCATTGAAATTCAAAATGCAGCGGGTGCTGGTATTCTATCAGGCTATCCCGACGGTACATTCAAGCCCAATGACAAAATTACGCGCCAGCATATGGCTGGGATGATGAACAAAGCGCTTCGTTATTTGGAACTTCCAGTGGATACAACCGTGTTCAAATTTAAAGACTCCAAGAAAATCACGGCAAACTTTGTCGATGCTGTTTCTGCCTCTGTCAATTTGAATATTATCCGCGGAGATCACCGTAAGGACGGTGTGTATTTCAACCCTAAGGATAACGCAACGATTGCACATGCATCGGCATTCCTTTTCAGAATGTTTGCGGCGGTCGATAAATTAAAACCGACTGTACCAAGTGAACCGAGTAATCCTATTGAACCAAGCGTTCCAGGCGTCAATCCTGAAGTCTATAAAGTGAGTACGATTTCAAATGGTCAATTGACTCCGACAACTGCTGAATATAAAACTTATGAAGATGCATTGGCTGCTTACAATGCATCTTCATCCGTTCGAGCTATTGTTAAAAACAACAAAGTGTTGAATATTAAAGAAGGGCGCGCTTTCGGCTCTGAAAATAAAAGACAAGTGACGACGCTCTATCGGGACTCTACGCTACGCAATGAAGTGACGTATGTTCAAAAAGGCCGTGAAATGAAATACATCGGCAGCGGTCCCGATCATGTCATTGTAGAAGTTGCAGGCGCAACTCTTTACGCCAGGACGAGTGAAGTCGATTTGATTCCAACAGAACTTGTTACAGGCTACGACTTTTATGAAGTTGGCCAAGATGGCTTATTGTATCATAATACGTATAATCAAATAGAAAAAGTCCGTGGGGTTTATTCCATTGGACAAGCCCCTTCAGCCATGCAAGCTGGCAAAAAGTATACAAGTTTTGACGGCGTTCATTTTGTTGAAATGGGTACAAAAAATTCAGTAACTTACTACCCATACTTCCAATTCCAATCTGTTCGTCAACCAACTTCTTATAGTGCTGCAGAGCTTGATAGCTATATTAATAACATGTTGAAGGACCGTGAAAATACGGGAATTGCCCGTTACCAGGGTGCGACTACCCTGTCAAAACTAATCGGTCTTGGCGACTATTTGAAGTCAATTGAGGAAACTCATCGTGTCAATGCGATGTTCATTCTCGCGACAGCTATCCATGAAAGTGATTACGGAATGAGTGGCAATGCTCAGACGAAAAATAATATTTTTGGCATCCAAGTATTCGATTCTACTCCCGAATCAGGAGCTACCTATTTGCACCCGATGAATAGTATCGATGCCTTTATCACACGTTACATTAATCTCAATTACGCAAACCCGCTAGGTGCCCATGCCAACGGAGCCGTTCCGGGTAATAAAGCAGTCGGTTTCACCATGAAGTATGCGTCTGATCCAAACTGGGGTGCGAAAGTTGCGGGACATATGTGGCGCATCGACTCGTTCCTAGGTCAACGTGATTACAAACAAGCCAATCTTGGACGCATTATTTACACAGGTCCCGTCGGTGTCAATGTGCGGACAAGCCCAGATCCATTAAGCGCAAAACTATTTTCATACAAACATAAGGATCCCGGTTATAATGCTGCATTCGGCTATCCTGTGATAATCATCGAAGAAACAGTCGGCAGTGATGGTTACGTATGGTATAAAGTACTATCAGACGCCAATCCACCGTCCGACTACGGCTGGATTCGTTCAGACCTCGTGGAACGTGTAACGACTAGTCATTAAAGAAGAGGTCCCGTCACATCAAGTGACGGGATTTTTCTTTTGGTGAATGAATGGATTAGGGAGGAAAGTCGAATTGTAAAAGAGGGTCGCAAAACTGTCAGCGAAAGTTACGGAACTCTAAGGGGAAATTGTAAAACTGTCAGGGCAAATTATGAAACTGTAAGGGGAAACGGAAACTCTAAGGGGAAATCGCGGAACTGTCAGGGCAAATTACGAAACTGTAAGGAGAAACGGAAACTCTAAGGGCATATCGCGGAACTGTCAGGGTCAAATTTCGAAACTGTATGGGGGAACGGAAACTGTAAGGGGAAATCTCCAAACTCTAAGCGCTATCACTCCCTCTAACAATAATCCCATATAAAATACCCCTTACAACTTTCGTAAGGGGTATTACTATTTCACAAAGCGTCCGTATGCTCAGAACCCGCTGGTAGCAACTCCAACATGTCGATACGTTCCAGACCATTCTTGATCTTCGTCGTATAACCTAAGGCATTTTGGTTCAAATAACCGGCTTTTGAACGAATCATCTCTTCAAAAATTGGTAGCCTCGCTGGGTCAATCTGAGACCACATTTCATAAGAATTAATTAAATCCTCCAATGTTAAATGGATATAATCGCGTCCGATAAATTGATATTCAGGTGAAATCTTATACCAAATATCACCGTCTGGACGGATCCACTTGGCCTTATCCTTTTCAATCGCTGTCTGAATACTTATCGCGGTATTCAAATACACCGGATCATTAAATTCTTGATACGCCTTTAGCAAAATGTTCATTCCACCCAGCAAATGATTCATAGACGTATGCGTCTTCACTTTTTGCGCCAGTGGGAAATAGTCTGAAATATAATAGGACTCACTATCCACTTGGACAATATTCCCTTTTTCCTTCTGTGACACAAGTAAGTTCGCGTAGTTTTTCAAGCCAACATTATAATCCGTATGATTAAATACCTTCCCACTATTGTACAGAAACAAAGCAATTTGCTCGTTAAACCTTGTATCGACAAACGGTGCGGTCATACCATACAAGCTCTTCAAGTACGTACTCGTTACTTCCGTTTCCCAATATGTCGCTTTCCCTCTAAAAATATCTAGATTGGCAAACGAATTATACAAGAGACTTTCATAATAGCGTTGATTCGTTTGCGAATAAAGTGCCATAACCCTGTCTTCTTTCACCAGTAGCAAATTTCGACCATAGCCTCTACCCGACTTCGGCATCGGCTCAACAGTCGTCGCCATTTTATTATACGGGCCTTGTGCCGTATACCACTTATTGCGTTTTTTATAATTTACCGCTGATTCTAGCATCCATGCATCCATCTGCTTGCGGTCTTCAAACAACCGTTCTTCGGAAGCTAAAATCCATTGATCGACAACATCGAAGCCCCTTGACTGAAGTCTATAAATCGACAGCTGCGTTTCCCCTAGCATCACACCGCTAAATGACTGACTTTCCTCAAGTAATTCTCTTGTGTGACTTTCCGCACCCGTTGGATACTTCTGATACAGCTCCATTGACCGATATGATTTCCCTATCATATCTTGGGTCACTTTCCCCTCGACAGCTATTTTCTCAAAAATACCTGTCGGATAGGTTGTCGTGTCAAAGCCAAATGTATCATCCACGACTTTTTTAATCGGGAATCGACTAAATTCATGAAGGACACCTTTTGCCAAACCCGTTTCCGTCTGGACAACATCAATCGTAATCGGCATCCTCCCCGGATTTCTCAGTTCCGTAAATAAAAAGTAATCGCCATTCGGTAATTCTCTTTTCGTTACGGTCACTGCTGCCGGCGAAAAGCCTACAACCTGATAAGTATAAGCAATATCTTTCGCATGAGAGTGGGGAATCACTTTCTCCCCCGCAAATTGTAATACATAGTTTGACCGTAAATACGTTTTATTACTAGATGATACGGGCACTTCGACAAATTGTTGTTCGTGGCGAATAGGCTCATAACTACCATATGTTTGTGGTTCACTGAAAACAGTCGTCGGTAGCTTCTCAATCAACTTATTTTGCACCATTGCTCGATGTAAAAACACTACATATGTCGCACGATTGACAGGCGTTTTCGGATCGAATGTCCCGTCCTCTTTACCTGTCGTAATCCCATGTTGCGCCAGTACTTTCACACCAAATTTATGTGATTCACTAATACGATCCTCATCCGTAAAACGAATATCTTCCCCAGTATCCTGTAAATTAAAAGCACGAACAATGACCGTCGCCATCTGCTCCCGTGTCAAAGAATCCCCGACGCCAAAGGTTCCGTCTTCTTTCCCAAGAAAAATGCCCGCTTCGTAGGTTGCAATGGCACCTTTTGCATGGGAAGATTTCGCACTAACATCTTTAAAAATCGGCTTATATGATGAATAAGGTAACGCCAATGCATTGGCCATTAAATTAGCTGCCTGAGCCCGTGACACTTCCAAACCGGGTCTAAACTGCTTGTCCGGGTAGCCGTTAATAATCCCTAAATCGACAAGTTGCGTCACTTCATCTTTTGCCCAAAATTCATTATGTACATCCGTAAAGCTTTGATTCATCGGATTAGCTTTGACATTCAGTATTCCAAAACCAAATAACGAAAGAGCCAAAGCGGCTAGCCCAATTTTGAATGGGCCTTTTATTTTTCTGTTGCGTAACATGAACTTATTTCCTCCTTGCTTACCTATCTACTTATCTTGTGCAGTTATCCATCTATGATACCATAAACAAATAACAAAAACGCCTCCTATTTACTAGGAGGCTCCTGATTCAATACGACAGGGAAAACGATTGTTATGCTACTTTTTTTCGGCTCAACCACTTATTTTTAATTGCCATCAAGTAAATGACGAACGAAAAGGCAAATGTAATCCCTACAAAGACGAGTCCTTGTGAATTCAATACAAGCATCGGTGCAAATGTCACAAGCATAATTTCAACAGGTGCAATCGGAATATACGCTAAACCGTAGTCATCCAACGTTTTACTTTCACCTTTCGGATCGACAATTCTAAGAAGTGCCATCCCCATCGCTACTGTACCCGTTGTCCATCCCCATGTGAAAATCCCTTTTTCAAACCAGTATTGCGGGAAAAACCTTTTTGAAAAAATCGCAAAAAATACATAAGCATAGATCAAACCAAATACGAACAATAGTAGTAATGGAACAGCGTAATCGAGCACAACTGATATACTGATCGAACCAATTCCGAATGCCACAAGAATATCTGTCGCACTACCACTGATTCGGTTCACAACATCTGTACTGACATACTTTTCCGAGTTGGTCACATTTAATATTTTCTTAACAAGTAAGCCTACTAAAAATGCCAACGAGAACGCCGGTATGACAACACTCGGCAATAACATAGCACCCAATTGACTTAAATAATAACCGCCCATTGCAATAACGGTAATAATCGATAAGTGGAAAACGTACGGGTCAATCGAAATCGATGACACTGTGTCCGTTTCAGACTTCACCCTTGATCCTGGTGGAATAAGTCCCGTTCTTAGCTCATTTGGCAATTCATCAAACGAAGCGAGGAATGATGTATGGCCTTTTGCTGAGCCACGTTTGATAAACAGAATTCCAATTAAAATCGCACTAATGATTCCGACTGTCGCGGATGTCATAGCTAAAGAAGTAGCTTCTTCCCAACCATTTTGTGCGAATGTTGCACCAATGGCAGCGGCTGTTCCATGCCCTCCGACAAAACCGGCTGCCAGTAATAAACCAAAGCCATCATGCAAGCCATCCCAAAATGGGTTTAGGAACAAGATTGCAAATAATAATCCTCCACCCCACATTAAAACCATTGCAAGCTGCGAGTAAGACCACATGCTCCCTACTCTTGTCTTAATAGCATTCCAGTCAATTTTTGGCGACAATAGTGGTAATGTCCCGAAGATGACCGCTATCAAAATCCCTGGGTACGTACCCATATTACCGGAAAACGGCAGTATTTCTAATCCGTTTGGTCCTAACAGCAAGGCGAGAATCCCAGCAATAATACTGGCAGGCAAAAACATGCGTTGAATGAACCCCACTTTTGCCCTGATTATCGTTCCTGCTAATAGAAGCAATGATATCAAACCGATATCTGTAAATAAAACCCATGGTGTAAAATCCATATATATTCTCCTTATCTCTTCAATAGTTTTTTTGCTGAAATGAAAGTCCGTTGCCAAAAACCTATAAAAATCTATAAGTCTTGTTTGCTTCCTGCTTCGTCGTGCCTGCTTTTGCCTAAGCTACTCGCATTTGGTATGACACTCCACAGGCGTAAATTCGGATGCAACGAATCCTACACATTAGCAGGTTCTAGTTGGTGATTACGCTGCTAAT
>NZ_JAWLIQ010000043.1:0-832 GCF_033485175.1 Sporosarcina sp. YIM B06819
ACTGGTTATTTGATGTATCGAACAATGTTGCGAAACAAGCGGTCAAAGATGCATGTGAAGCCTATAAAAAATTCTTTCGGGGAGAATCTAAATTTCCCCGTTTTAAAAGTAGAAAGCGGTCCCGATTGTCTTTTTATAACGATACCGGGAAATTGAAGGTCAAACCAAACAAATCGGTATTGATTGAAAAAGTGGGCTGGATGCAGACGTCCGAACAGATTCCAGTCGCTGTTAAATACTGCAATCCTCGGGTGTCATTTGACGGGAAGTACTGGTATTTGTCTGTTGGTATTGAGCAGGCGTTTAAAAAGGAAAAGTTAACGGATGAAATTGTCGGGATTGATTTGGGTATTACAACATTAGCCGTTTGTTCAAATGGCAACAAAGTTAAAAATATTAATAAAACAAATGAAGTCCGTAAGATCGAGAAACGTCTTCGTAGGTTGCAAAGAGGTGTTTCTCGTAAATACGAAATGAATAAGGAGGGAGACCGTTTCGCCAAAACGAGCAACTGTATAAAAATCGAAAAGGAAATACGGCACCTACACAGGCGGTTGGCCAACATTCGCACCAATCACATTCACCAAGCAACGAACGCAATTGCGAAAACCAAGCCTTGCAAAGTTTTGATGGAGGATTTGAATGTGCAAGGGATGATGAAAAATCGTCACCTGTCCAAAGCGATTCAGCAGCAAAAGTTTAGTGAGTTCTCCCGCCAAATGGAGTACAAATGTGAGAAGTATGGCGTTGAATTCATGAAAGTCGATCGTTTCTTTCCGTCTTCTAAAAAGTGCTCATCCTGTGATGAAATCAAGAAGGATTTGAAGCTGAA
>NZ_JAWLIQ010000044.1:0-12329 GCF_033485175.1 Sporosarcina sp. YIM B06819
CGGGAGGCAAACAAGGCTTATAAGATTTTTATAGGTTTTTGGCAACGGATTTGATATGTCACTTGAAAAAGTTAAAGTAGCGGAATTAGACCATGAACAATTAGCAGCATTGAATGTCTTGGAGGATAAATTAGGGGTCACTTTAGTTGCTTATGAAAATGCTTCGAGGACCGCAAATACAACTCACGACCAATAATGGTGCCATAAAAAGTCCCCGGTTCTGAAAACAACATGGTGTTGTGTAGGATCAGAACCGGGGATTTATATTTTTTACTGAATAGCGGATTCGATAATCCCCTTCACTACTTCCAATGGAATTTTTGTTAGTTGTGCAATTAGTTCTGCTGGTACACTTTCCGCATGCATATTGAGGATAATTTCTCGGTCACGTAAATGCGCGCCTACCTCTTTTCCTTTTTCAATTCCCCTAAACTCCGCGTCTTCTTCCCGTTGCAACTGGTCTTTCAAATGAATTTCCCTTGAAATCGCCATCTTTACTGTCTCGGGGTTCTGGCTCAATCGTTCAATCTGGGAAAGAGCTTCTTTCAATGTCGAACTTTCCACAGCCAACGCCTCCTTTGTCTTATTATCACCTTTCATGAACAATAACCATTTTTCTAAGTCATTCGCATCTGCTATTGACTTGGCTTGAAGTTTTGGTAATTCTAGCACATGTATTTCTAGATGAGAGAAAAAAATCGTACCGCCTTCCGGATCCATTACTTGAAACGTACTATGGTAGTGGCGTTTTGGCAACAATACAAAATCAGTAATCACAATTTTGATGGTTTTTTTTAATTCCTCAATCATAATAGGCAAACGAACACTTAATTCCTCACCAAACCGCAATCGCCCCATCCGTCCGCGATTCCGTACCGCCCTGCAGCACGCCAGTCACTGGATTACGCCAGATAATCTGACCTCGCCCAAAACTACCGCCATCCTCAGCAGCCGTTACATCATGCCCTTTTTGAATAAGCTCCTGCACTAAATGACTCGGAAATTCCGGCTCCACCAGTATTTTCTTACCTTCTGTCCATTGCCATCTTGGCACGTCCAATGTCGCTTGTGGATTCAGTAAGAAGTCTACTGTGTTGAGCACAACTTGATAATGCCCCTGAGGTTGCATATAGCCACCCATGATACCAAATGGACCGACTGCTTGTCCGTCTTTCGATAGAAATCCCGGAATGATGGTGTGATACGTTCGTTTCCCCGGCTTCAAAACATTCGGATGAGCTTCTTCCAGCGAAAAGTCGCACCCGCGATTTTGCAGGCCAATGCCTGTGCCTGGTACCACAATGCCCGAACCAAAGCCCATGTAGTTCGATTGAATGAAGGACACCATATTCCCTTCCTCATCGGCTGTTGCCAGGTAGACGGTTCCGCCCTTCGGCAAGTCATACGGCTGTGGATCTAGCGCTTCATCGCCAATCAATGCGGAACGTTTTTCAGCATACTCTTCCGATAATAGATGTGCCGTTTCAACTGGCATATCTGCTTCTTCTGTAATAAACGCTTTGCCATCTGTAAAGGCTAACTTCATGCTTTCGATTTGCTCATGGATTGTCTGGCTCGAATTCCATTGTGGTGTACTTTGTTTTTTATAAATATTGAGCGCCATTAACGCGACCATACCATGACCGTTCGGTGGAATTTCCCATACATCGTAGCCTTTATAGTTCACGGAAATGGGCTCTACCCATTCCGGCTTGTATGTAGATAAATCTTCTTTCGATAAAAACCCGCCATGTTTTTTCATGCAAGCATCGATTTGTTCGGCAATTTCTCCTTCATAGAAATCACGTGCATCTGTGTCCGCAATGGCCCGCAATGTTTTTGCGTGGCCTGGTGAAGACCACATGTCCCCAGTTTCAGGTGCACGGCCATCTGGCGCAAAGGTATCGAACCATGCTGTGAATTCATCGCCTGTGAGTATTTCTTTAAATTTCTTATAGGCTAATCCCCAATATTTCGCGAGTATTGGTGTCAATGGATAGCCTTCTTCCGCGTAGCGAATCGCGGGGGCCAGTACTTCTTTCAACGGTAGCTTGCCAAATCTGCGGGATAGCTCGGCCCAAGCGGCTGGCGCACCCGGAACGGTTATCGGCACCACGCCATGAACAGGCATCTTGTCGTGTCCAAGTGCTATCACGGCTTCGGGCGTTAATGTGGCAGGTGCGGGGCCGGATGCATTAAGTCCATAGAGCTTGTCCTTCACCCAAACGAGTGCAAATGCATCGCCACCGATACCATTTGAAGTTGGTTCAACGACTGTCAGCGCCGCGGCACTGGCGATGGCTGCATCGATAGCGTTACCGCCTTTTTGCATAATCTCCAGCCCCGCATTCGCTGCAAGAGGTTGCGAAGTGGCAACCATGCCTTTCCTCGCAAATACGGTATGACGTTGTGATTGGTACGGGTGGTATGAATAATCCATGAAAAATCCCCCTAGTTGCTGTAATACTCTGATTATACCTTGGATAGTTGTAACTATATATATTGAACTAATGATTCTATCTAATCTCCAGCGAAGGCGCCTACTGGGGTTGCCGAAGCGACAAACTGTTAGTGGTTTTCTAACAGGCTTATCGCGGGAGGCATCCCCAAGCGCCAAGCGTTGTTAAGTGAATTTCTTATGTCAACATATATAATAAAAAAACCTTCCACACGTCAACAAACGCATGAAAGGCCTCACTATTATTCTTTCGTCAACTCTTTAGTACTTCTCACCGTATCAATCGGGCGCACCATTTGTTCAATTTGCTCGCGTTGCCCTTCTAAAAACGGCGGTAACGATAGTTTTTCGCCTAGTGTTTCGTAAGGTTCATCGCCCATGAAGCCGGGGCCGTCTGTGGCAAATTCGAAGAGAATGCCTGGCGCTACTCTTGAATACAACGATCCGAAGAAGAAGCGATCGACGAAGCCAGATGTGCGTAAACCAAAGCTTTCAATACGCTTCGTCCATTCGTCCAGTACGGCACGGTCTTCGACACGGAATGCCGCGTGGTGCACAGTACCAAAGCCTTGTTGACCCGGAGGCAGTACATCATTTTTTTCAACAATAACTTGTGCACCATTTCCGCCTTCGCCAACTTCGAATAAATGCAGATCCCCTTCTTGCCCAATCTCCTTGAATAACAGAACCTTCTCCAACACTTCTTTCATATACTCAAATTCAACAATGCGAATATGGATCGGTCCAAGTCCAGTAATCGCATATTCCAATGGAACTGGTCCTTTTTGCCATGGCGTACCGGATGCAATACCTTTATTGTTTTCATCCGAAATCAATTGGTATTGCTGGTCATCGAAATCGACGAATGATACCACTTTGACACCAAATTGCTGTTGAATGCCATCATGCTTCACATCCAGTCGATCAAAGCGTTTGACCCAGTAGTCTAGTGCGGCATCTGTCGGCACACGGAAAGCTGTTTTATAGATTTCATTTGTACCGTGCGTGCCTTTTTGAATGCCTGGGAAGTCGAAGAATGTCATGTCTGTTCCTGCGCCGCCTACATCATCAGCAAAAAACAGGTGATACGTTTGAATGTCATCTTGGTTAACCGTTTTCTTCACTAAACGCATGCCCAATACATAGGTGAAAAATTTATAGTTCTCTTCCGCGCTGCTTGTAATCGCTGTTACGTGGTGCATTCCTTTTAAATGATTCATGGTGAGTCCTCCAATGTATGTTTTTATTTCCGAACAATAATTATCTCGAATTCAAGATAATATTATAGCAAATATACGACAATGTCAATGTCTTTGATTTGGAACGGCTTACATAATCTTTACATTACTTTTACATTAAACTTTTCTTCCCTGTTCTATAATTATAAATAGCTATATAACTTAGGAGGACTTTTGACATGCGAATCACCGTTGGTAGGAAGTTGTGGATTGGCTTTTCATCCCTATTAGTTATTTTAATACTCGTAGGTGTTGCTGGATTATGGACATTGGCGAAATTGAATGATGAGTACCGTTATTTAATCGACGATAAAATACGAAAAGTTGTGTTGTTCGAGCAGTTATTAGCGCAGCAAAATGAAGATGCCAAAAACATTTCTGGATTTTTCATTTATCAGGATGAGGCGTATTTGAAGCGCCGACAAGAGGTCATTAGTGCCAGTAAAGCGAACTTGAAGGAATTGGATCGACTTGTCCGCACGCCCTCTGCACGGGTGTTGTTGAAGGAAGCGCAAGAAGCATTAATCAGTTATCAAGATATTAGTGAAATTGTCATTCGCGATATAAAAGATGGCAAGTTAGAAACGGCAGCAAAAATAGCTGCCGAGGGACAGATTTACGAAATTGCTGTTACGGACACCATTCGTGAATTGATTGAACACCAAGAACGTCAGCAAGTGAAGACAGAGAAGGAGTTGCAGGATGCCTTGCAATGGATTCGTTTGCTCATTGCTGGCCTAATTATGGTCGCTGTTATCGCTAGTATGATCATTGGACGCAATATTAGCCTTAGTATTGCCCGTCCTGTTGGAGCGATGACAGTGATGTTGAAAAGATTAGCGACCGGAGATTTTGCTGTGGAACCCGTGAGTATTCGTAACCAAGATGAGCTCGGGGAAATGGCGGATGCTTTGAATGATATGGTAACGGATCTTCGAGGTATCATCACGAACGCAAGGTATTCTGCCAGCCAACTCGCTATTCATGCAGAAGAATTATCTGCTAGCTCCGAAGAAAGCCTTGCCGCTTCTGAGATGGTGGCGGGCATTACAGAACGCAATTTGTTAACCAATGAACGACAGGCATCTACTGTGCAAGAGTCCGCTGTTTCCATAGCTGAAATGGTTACTGGCATCGACCGTATTACGACAAATAATGAAGCTTTACGGGGTTCTTCCGCAGCAGTTTCGCAACTTGTCAATGATGGGGCGACCTTCATGAATGATTTCACCGACCAGATGCAGTCCATTCGTTCAACAATGGGACAATCTACAGACATCATTAATGAGATGGCGACGCATTCGGAAAAAATCCGCACTGTCACAGCACTCATCACAGGTATTGCTGACCAAACTAACTTATTGGCATTGAATGCGGCGATTGAAGCAGCCCGAGCGGGTGAACACGGCAAAGGGTTTTCGGTTGTAGCCGAAGAGGTCCGTAAACTTGCGGAACAATCCAAGCAGTCTGCGGAAGAAATTCGTCGGATGATGGATACCATGATTCACAATGTGGGACGAGCTGTTACGAGTACGGAAGACAGTAGCCAACGTGTTCAAGCCGGGCTTGCTGTAACCGAGAAAACAGGAGCTATATTTAACAGTATCGAGGACGCGGCGGCCGATATGAGTCAGAAGCTAGCCACTGTCTCTATCGCAATTGAACATATTCGTACAATGACCGACAAAGTGGCCAATGAATCAGCCACCATCGAAGAGCTTGCAGGACAATCAGCCATTGAGGCGCAGTCCACAAGTGCAGCGACAGAGGAACAGCTGGCAACTACGGAAGAGATTGCGGCAAGCGCGCAAACGCTGTCTAAATTGGCGGAAACACTACAAGATGATATGGCGCGATTTACGGTCTAGCTAGCGAAGGATTGAACTGCATCTTATTTCTTGAATCAAGATGGAAAAACCTCATCCTATGGTGAGGTTTCGACTCCATTTCTATTCCCTAACAACCGGCATTGAGCAACATCTGAAGGAACCGCCGGATTTAATAATTTCAGAGAAGTCGACTTCGATGACTTCAAATCCGCGGGCGCGCATTTGCGCGTTTACGTTTTTGTTTTGTGGCAGGCTGAACACTTTTTTATCGCCAATCGACAGTACATTTGTGCCCAATGTGAATTGTTTTTCTTCGGATACTTCGATAAGTTTATATTTCCTTGCCGAAAGCATGTTAATTGTTTCTGCATCGAACGCTTTCGGAAAGATTAGTCCCACTTCGGGTGATAAGATATTAAATACACAGTCGAGATGCAAGTACTTTTCATTGAATGGAACTTGGATGATGTCGTGGTCAGGTAAATCATGCCTCAATTTCCGGACTGCTTCTTCAGAGGTACGACTGCTGATGCCAACGTATAGTGTGCTACGATCTACAATGACGTCTCCGCCTTCGACACGGTCTGTCGTTGTTTGGAATAAGATGTCCTCGTCGTCCAACCACTCTTCAAGTACTTCCTCCTCTCCCTTGCGAATGTCACTAGCCATTTCCGCAACGAAGATTTCTTCTCCAACGGTGAAACCAATGTCTCGCGTAAAAACCTGTTCGGGAAATTGTTCAGATGAAGGCAGTTTAATCACTTCTACTCCATGCTCTTTAAGTACTTTTTCAAACTCTTCATGTTGTTTCATCGCTAGTTCCACATTTATATTTTCATCTTCATACTTTTTCTGCACGTCATTAATGACTTCTTCAATGGCCATAAATTTCGGCTGACATAGGATGACGCGGCGCAGCTTATCATATTCTGTATGACACTGTGTAATAGATGTCTCTTGTTCGGGAGAGTTCAATTTTCCATCCTCCATTTAACTTCTAACATTATCTTTTTATTCCCTGGAATGAATTTTTTATTCATAAAATTTATGGTATACAGCATAAAAGGCTGTGAACCGACACATAATGACACGGAGTAAAAGCCGTCCAGGTGAGCGTCTTTTCGTTTCAGAAAGGACTGCCTTTGGCCGACTTTTACAAATACCTTATACGTTTCCCCAGCTTCATGCACACTATCGTATACGTCTTCGCCTGCTGTGATTTTCAAATGTAGCTACATTTTTGGAGATAAATTAATTCTATAACAATGTAGTGGCACCAGGCACTCGGGTCCCCTCTGTCGATTTCCCGGGAAATACAGCGAATTATTTCTCCGCTGTTGCGTAGTATGCAGCCATTTCAACTTCCGGCACCATGCCACCGCCTGTTGCCCAGACAAGATGAGTTGCATTTGCTGCATTAGCACCCGTAATATTCCCACGAATGGTATGAATAGGACCCGTCATTCCTGCAAGTGCAGATGGTTCGAGTCGGATATTTTCCGTGTCAGCAATCCGTTTTAATAGCTTGAACAGCGTACCGTCTGCGATGGTATAACAGCCAGCCAGAAGTGGCTCCATTGTTTTGCCGACAAAGCCCGATGCTGTCCCTACCGCGAGTCCGTCTGCTACGGTTTTATTGTCTAGGCCAAAGTCTTGGACAGATACTTTGTCATGTAAGCCCGTCATCATACCGAGCATCATGCATGGGGAATGGGTTGGTTCTGCGAAAAAGCAATGCACGTGATCGCCAAATGCGAGCTTCAATCCGAATGCGACACCACCTGGTCCTCCACCAACACCGCATGGTAAATAAACATATAGCGGATGGTCTGCGTTCACAGCAATTCCTTGCTCCTTTAATTGTGCGGCAACTCTTTCCCCAGCAACTGCATAACCTAAAAATAAATCGAGTGAATTCTCGTCATCGATAAAGTGGCACGTCGGATCTGCATCTGCTTGACGACGACCTTCTTCAACAGCTTTACTATAATCATCTGCGTACTCGATGACAGTGACACCTTTTTCACGCAGCATATCCTTTTTCCATTGCTTAGCATCTGCCGACATATGGACAGTGACATCGAAGCCGAGCTTTGCGCTCATAATGCCAATGCTCAAGCCTAGATTACCAGTCGATCCGACGGCAATTTTATGTTTGGCAAATAACTGACTGAATTCCAGCTCTGCGAACTTGGCGTAATCGTCATCAGTTGTAATTAGGTCATGTTCCATTGCCAGCGTTTCCGCATGTTTTAGCACTTCGTAAATACCGCCACGCGCTTTAATAGATCCTGAAATCGGTAAGGCGTTATCTTGTTTCAACAGCAATTTCCCCAGTATTGCTGTTTCATAGTCATCCGCGAGTGCTAGTTTCATAGCTGGTATGGCCGTGAGAGGTGACTCGATGATGCCATTTGAAGGCTTTGTTTCTGGAAAAACATGTTCGATGTATGATGCAAAACGTTTAAGGCGAGCTGATGCATCTTGGACATCTGCCACGGTTATACCTGTCTTCGGAAGTCCCGTTGCTGCTGATTCCACCAATGGATTGAGCCATAGAACTTCCTTGCGTTCTATCATCTGCCTAATAAGCGGCAGCTGTTCTTTCCACTTGTTCACTTCTGTTTGATCCAACATGGATTCGCCTCCTTTTTATCTTCCCATTATTATAGAACTAGCATTCTAACTATTCAAATATTTAAACACCGTTTTTCACTTGCTCCGCGTCCACACACACCACCAACACTTTTCCCGAATACAATAGACTAACGATATGACGATGGGGGGCGTTTGAAGGTTGGGGCAATGGGCCACAGCGGTTCGAGGAGGCGTTCCTACAGTCGATGCGCAATCAGTTCGACAAGTTCATTGCTGATACCTGTTTTATGAAGTACCACCTACAGTTATATGTTGAATAGATAAAGACTTCGCTCGGAAGACTACAGTCCTTCTGAGCGGAGTTTTCTTTATTACAATTGTGTCCGCACATCCCATAACTCCGGGAAAAAGCGATGGTCCAGCACCGATTTCAAATAGTTCACGCCAGACGAGCCACCCGTCCCCATTTTGAAACCAATGATGCGTTCAACCGTTTTCATATGGCGGAAGCGCCATTGCTGATGGCTGTCTTCAATGTCGACTAGCTTTTCCGCAAGCTGATATAAATCCCAGTAATCATCGACATTGCGGTACACCTCAAGCCAAGCATCGGCTACTGTCGAATCCCCTTGATAGGTAACGGAAAAATCGCGGGTCAGCAATTCAGGCGTAATCGCGAAGCCGGCTCTTGCTAGCGCACGTATCGCTACGTCGTAAATACCCGGTGCACGATAAGCCGTTTCAAGTTCACTTGCTAGTTCCTGATTCTTCTCGTAAATCTTCAAAATATGGGATTGCTTATAGCCAAGCGCAAACTCAATCAATCGATTTTGATACGACTGGAAGCCCGATGCTCTGCCCAAGCTCCCACGAAACTCCATATATTCAGCAGGTGTCAGTGTTGCAAGTACATCCCACGCCTGAATAATCTGCGTCTGCGTTCTTGACACGCGTGCCAGCATTTTAAAAGCTTCCGGCAGTTCATCTTTTTCAATTAACTCAATCGCCGTGCCCAGCTCATGCAAAATGAGCTTCATCCACAATTCGCTAACCTGATGAATGACGATGAACAGCATTTCATCATGATGACCTGACAAGCGTTGCTGACTCGACAATAATGTATCGAGATGCAAATACTCGCCATACGTCATATTATCTCGAAAATCCGTGTGAATCCCTTTTTCACTCATGAGCCCACCTCCGTAATACAGCGCGCACTGGACTACCATCGCCATCTCGCAGTGGTAACGGCAACGCAATTAACTCGTAATCCCCCGGCTCCACCGCATTGAGTACGATATTTTCCAAAATCATCACGCCGTTGTCATTGAGCGCATGATGTGCCTCCATCAGCTTGCTATCTTCCGGGTCAACCGATGGCGTATCAACGCCAATCAGCCGAACCCCTCGCTCTTTCAATAAAAGCCCGATATCCGCACGCAGCACTGTGAACTTCTGTGGGAATACATTCGCATCAGGACGACTTCCCGTTTTCAATAAAACCCGTTCTGCACCGCCGAAATCGAGCCCTTCCAACTGCGCGCGCCCAATACTTTCAGCACCTGTCACATCAATCACTCGTGCACGTCCGATATACAAGTCAATCGGTAAATCAAGCACTCTCTTGCCGTTATCATCAAAGTGAAACGGTGCATCAATATGTGTCCCCATATGTGTACTCGTCGTCATCTTGCCAATATTAACGGAACCCGTATCCGCCTTAGCAAATGCAACTTCATACGTAAATGGCGTATCGCCCGGCCATTCTGCGATTCCATTTTGCAGCGGCTGTGAAATATCAATCCATTTCCCCGTCATGCCACAACACCCCTTTTATTCTCAAACTTTTCATAACGTTTTTCATCCATAATGACTTTCAGTTTCTGCACGGTATGCCAAACGTCTTCAAAGGAATTATACAAAGCCACAGGCGCTAGTCGGATACCATTCGGTGCACGGAAATCCGGGATAACTCCCACCGCTTTCAATGCCTTACAAATACGAGCCGCTTCCTCGTGTTCCAATAAAATATGGCCCCCACGCGAGTCGTCGAGTGGATTGCCAATGGTAAAACCATAAGCGGACAGTTCTTCCTTTATTAATTCCAACATATAAGCCGTCAACTGAAGCGATTTATCACGCACACTTTGAATACCGACTTCCTCAAATAATTCTAGCGCACCAATAACCGGCGCTAGACTAAGGACATGCGGTGTTCCAATCTGATAGGCCGCCGCCTCCATTGCGGGATCCATCGTATGATCCATATCAAACTGCGATTCTTTTTTGGAGCCAAACCAACCAGCTAATCCAGGTGCTGTACCGAAATGTTTGTCATGGACAAATAATCCCGCAACGGAACCTGGTCCGCCATTCAAATGCTTATACGTGCACCAAAAGGCGAAATCCGTTCCCCAATTATGTAAAGCGTGTTCAACTGCACCAACCGAGTGACATAAGTCGAAGCCAATCGGAATGCCACGTTCATGTGCCGCCGCTGTTAGCCGTTCCATATCCAACACTTGCCCGCTTCGATAGAGCACTGCCGGCAAAACAATAAGCGCAATATCATCCGTCATCGCTGCAATAATATCCGCCTCGTCCAGCCATCTACCATCGCGACTTTTGACACGAACGAGATGTTCAGCGGGATCATAGCCTTTCAATGCGAGCTGACTTTTTAATGCATAAATGTCTGAAGGAAAATTGAGTTCATCCACAAGAATCTTTGTTTTATTTCCTGACGGCTTGTAAAATGTTGCCGCAAGCTGATGCAGATTTGTCGTGGTGGACCCCGTTGCAATCACTTCACTTGCTAGTCCCCCAACGAGTGGTGCCATCTTCTCCCCTACAGACTCCGACAGGTAAAACCACGGATTGTCCCCTTCCGTCCAGCCATCAATGCCTAGCGTTTTCCATGAATCTAACAACTCATGCAGCGTTCGCTCCGCCCGTTTAGATAATAACCCAAGCGAATTGCCATCCATATAAATTGTATCTTTCAGCAGATAAAACTCATTCTTATACTTCGCAAGTTCGTCTTTATCGTCAAGCTCCAGTGCATAATTGACTCCAAACATCCCCAATTCCGTTACAGAAAACTTATAAAAAGTTATAAAACACCTAACTTTTACGTTCCATTGCTTCTTCATTGAATCTGCTTTCGCCATTTTCTCGCTACTTGCATTTGATATAATTCTCCAAAGCCTTCTATTCCCGACTAACGAATCGGTACACATCTTACAAGTATTCACATGCCTATTTGCAGACACATTGTACCCTTTTCACCGTATCGCTTCAGATTCAATGCAGCCTGAACATCTCGATCTATCCTGTTCCCACACGGACATATATATATACGTTCTGACAGCTTTAAATCTTTTTTCAACTGCCCGCAATGAAAACATAATTTAGAAGAGGGATACCATCTATCCACAAGTATGAATTGAACACCATTCCGCTCACTTTTATACTCCGCTTGTCTTCTGAATTCACGGAACTTTTGTTGTTGAATCGCCTTTGCTAGGTGTTTATTTTTCATCATTCCACTCACATTCAAATCTTCTAACACGATAAACCTTGGTTTTCGGTTCACGATTTCAGAAGTAATTTGATGCAAGTAGTTTTGACGAATATTCGTTAGTCTTCTTGTAATAGTTAATAGTTGTTGTTCGCTTTTTATAATGTTACATGTTTTCTTGTAACGTTCTCCCTCCATGTTGTATTGGTATTTTCGAGATACCTTGCGCTGTAACCGGCGCTTTTTCTTTTCTAGTTTTCTCACTTTTTTCGTTTTATTAATGGTCGGATAGACGGTGCCATCCGAGCAAATTCCTAAGTTGGTAATGCCTAAGTCAATCCCAATACCTACGTTCTTCGGGTATTCCTGACAGGTGTAAACGATGACGCCTACAGAAATCCACCAATGTAAACCATCGAACCTAATGCGAGGATTAACATATTTCACACCTTTTCCATGGGGAATCCGTTCTTTCTCAACGAGTCGAATCCAGTTTAGCTGTTGCTTATTTTCCCGCTTATTTTCTGCAAAACCTTCTACTTTTACATGCGTTGCTGTAAACCGGATTTTCAATGGATCCTGGTAAAAGCTTGGCACGGTTCCTCTTTTCGATTTGAATGTTGGATGCTTCGCTTTCCCATTGAAGAATTTTTTGTAGGCACCGCAAGCATCTTTTATCGCTTGCT
>NZ_JAWLIQ010000045.1:0-12186 GCF_033485175.1 Sporosarcina sp. YIM B06819
TATCTGCAATAAAACCACTGGCAATGATGAAAGGAAAAATCATCTTTTCATTGAAATTCAAATTTCGTACCATTGCAAGCACAATTGGCGTGAGTATAAGAGCAGCCCCATCGTTTGCAAACAACGCAGCAACTACTGCACCTAGAAGGCTGACGTAAACAAACATGCGAATACCGCTACCTTTTGCTAATCTCGCCATATGTAGCGCAGACCACTCAAAGAATCCAATTTCATCTAAGATTAAGGAGATGATAATAATCGCGATGAAAGCGAGCGTTGCATTCCATACAATCCCCGTTACGTCTATAACGTCCTGAAAATTGACTACCCCTACTAACAAAGCAACTACTGCACCAATACAGGCAGACCATCCAATCGATAAGTTTCTAGGCTGCCAAATGACAAAAATCAGTGTGACTATGAAAATCAATGATGCGACAATAACTGAAGTCAACGTTCTTTCCCCTCTCTACTCACAACAAATACGCAATCCTTGTGCTTCTAGTTCAGTTACTAATCCACCTTGCCCTGGAAGGCGTTCAAGAACACTTTGTATAAACGAATAATCTTCGTGCTCTTCATTTATCGAGTAGAAGATCCATTTTCCTTTACGCGTTTCTTTCACCAATTCAATATCTCTTAGTTTACGCAAATGCTGGCTAATCGCCGGTTGACTCATTTTGAAAATCTCTACAAATTCACAGACGCAGCAATCATGAGATTGCAACAATTTCATCATCGTCAAACGCGTCTGATCCCCAAGCAATTTTAATAGTTGTGATGCTCGTTGCATATCAATTGTTGCTGTTGTATTCATCTATCATCCCTCCACGACATTATCATATAACTATATAGTTATATATGCAAATAGATTATCTACATTCTTCAAGAATTCTTTTCTTCCAAAGCTAAAGAATCATCAGTTGAAGATTCCGTTGAGGTATTACAAGCCGAATTACTTCCTTGGCAGAAAATTTGCCATCAGTAAAGCACCTCCAATTGCCGGATGTGTCTAACAATTGGGCTGTAGTTCATTGAGCAGTCCCCTTTATTACTCAACCAAGCTTTCCTAACCATTCCAAAAGCATATGTTGCTCATCTTAAATTTGGAGTTAGAAAGTAAGCTGAGTTGCCTGAAGTTGAAAACCTTTACTCCAGCATCTCCCCATTTATCTTGAATTTAAGTACATTCCCTTTACATAAAGCATAGGATAATTTATCAGTTGTGAAGGGATTGATAAAAATGTATTACGCTCCAAATATGTATCAATATCCTTATTATGTTAATTTACCGATATGTAACTATTGTAGACAGTCTGGTTACTGGACTAATCCTGTTGGGGAAGAACATACAAACAGATTTTGTTCTTTTCGCCCCTCCAATGGAAGCATTTTGTTAACAGATTATGGAGCAGAACCGTTTGTCGTCAATATTAATAAAGCTACGAAGCAAAACAATACGTACCGTACCGCTTTATGGACAGGAACTTATTTGCAAGTTACCTTAATGAGTCTCAATGTTGGCGAAGATATCGGCTTGGAAATGCACCCTAACGTTGACCAATTCTTACGTGTTGAACAAGGCCAGGGTATTGTTCAAATGGGTAAGAGTAAAGATAATTTAAGCTTTGAAAGAAATGTCTGTGACGATTCTGCAATAATGCTACCTGCCGGAACATGGCACAATATAATTAATACAGGTAATATTCCGCTAAAACTTTATTCGATTTACGCTCCTCCTAACCATCCATTTGGTACAGTTCATGCAACAAAAGCAGATGCAGAGGCTTCAGAAGAAGGTTATGGTTATGGTTATGGTTATGGTCACGGCAATGGAGATACAGTTGTTTTTGGCAGGACGCCAGATGAATGGATAAGGTACACGAATTTTTTGGTGAATCAAGGGTTAGAGGATGTTAAAAGAGGAATAAATGCTACACATATTCTTCAAGAATTTATTTTAATGGGAGTTCTTGTAGGGAAAGGGTATTCTCCTGAAAAAGCATATGAAACAGTAGAAGGATGGGAACGTACAGGAAAATCCAAACTTCTTCAGCAAAGCAAAAATATGGAGAGTTAGAAGTGGAAGCATATAGTTGATTACACAATTGGGGCAATACTACAATAAGGTACCAGTTTTTTTATTATTCTACTAATAAGTGCTTTAGTTTAAAGACACATATTAGAAAGAAAAATGGCTTGGTGAAAAATCCAAGCCATTTTTTTTGTAAGTTTTAATTTTGGAATAGTTTACGTAACAATCCTAAAATTAAAGGGGCAATAATGGGCGTAAATGCAGCAGTTATCGGAATTTTAATCTCTGCTTTTTATTTTCCGATTTGGACAAGTTCAATCTTGGCCCTGTCGATTTTGCTCTAGCTGCAATTTTGTTTAGTATGCAAGCCTATTGGAAACTTCCACCTTGGATTATTGTGCTTTCTGGAGCTATCGGTGGATCATTAATATCTTTACTGTAATATAACAAAAAATAGCCCTTCAAAATTGAGGGCTTTTGTTGTTTTTAATTTCTCACCAGTCACCGCATTGTTTAGTATTGGGAATGAAAGCTCTTTATTTAACAATTGTAATCGGACAGTTCACATGCTTCATTACTTTGTGACTGACGCTACCGAGTACCATTTCTTGAAAAGTATTTAAGCCGCGACTCCCAATGACAAGTTGGTCAATTTCTTCTGAATTCACATACTTTATTATTTCTTGACTAGGATTCCCTTTTAACATGGTAAGCTTCGTTTTCACTCCGACATCTTTTGCAAGTTCTAAAACAGGATGCACTTTTTTCTCTCGTTTTAATGTTAAGCTCTCTGGGCTTTGCGATAACAGCCGCTCATCTTTTGCCTTATTATAATCCGATACGTAAATAATTTCTAAATGTGCATCAGGTAAGTATTTACAAAGTGTAATAGCATGTTTTGCTGCACGTAAAGCATTTTCTGACCCATCAATTGCTACAGCAATCTTCATGTAGATTCCTCCCTTATGTTAATCGTTTGTAAAGTTGTTCACTTGAAGAATTTAACCCTTGAATCTGTACCTTCACACCTTTTTGCTCAAGCTTCTGTTTCACTTTATATATTGCAGCTACTGCAGATTCATCCCACAGCTGACTATTTTCAAAATTAATGACGATTTCATTTTCTGAAACGTTATCGAATGACTGAATAAATTTCGTAGTTGACGCAAAAAACAATGGACCTTTTACCTTATATCCATCCAAATCATGCGTAACTGTCACACGAGAAATTTTTGCAACAAAGAAAAGCGCACTTAATATAACACCAATCACAACACCAATCGCTAAATTATGTGTATATAAAATAATAGCAACTGTAATAAGCATTACAAGTGATTCCGATTTAGGCGCTTGTTTCAAAAACTTAAACGAGCTCCAATTAAAAGTTGTCGCACTGACCATAATCATAACACCAACAAGAACAGGCATCGGTATTTTGACGACGACATCGCCCAAAACGATAATTAAAAACATGAGAAAAATACCTGACGTTAATGTCGATAAACGCCCACGCCCTCCTGATTTAATATTAATAATCGATTGCCCAATCAATGCACAACCTGCCATCCCACCGAAAAAACCAGTGATGAAGTTAGCAATCCCTTGCCCACGCGCTTCTGTATTTTTATTGCTCGGCGTATTTGTCATATCATCCAGCACTTGGGATGTAAGTAGTGATTCTAATAATCCGACCACCGAAAGCGCCAATGCATACGGCAAAATAATTTTTAACGTTTCAAAATTAAGCGGAATATTTGGTAAGAAAAAAATCGGTAACGAATTTGGCATTGATCCAATGTCACCAATCGACTGTAACTTCACGCCACTTAGGAGCGCAATGCCCGTCATGACCACAATGGCAATGAGCGGTGCAGGAATCGCGGTAAAAAATCGTGGAATCAAATACACCAATATTAGCGTAACGCCTGCAAAGACATATGTCATCATGCCACCACCTATTAAATAAGGCAGTTGCGTTATAAAAATCATAATACCAAGCGCATTCACAAAGCCTAGCATGACGGAGTTTGGAATAAAGCGCATCAAGTTCGCTACACCAAACAACCCAAGTATAAATTGAATGACTCCTGTTAAAATAGTGGCCGCGAGTAGATATTGTAAGCCATGATTCGCCACTAAGCTGACGAGTACTAATGCCATCGCACCTGTTGCTGATGAGATTAACCCAGGACGGCCACCGACAAACGAAGTAATGACCGCCATTGTAAATGAAGCGTATAATGCGACACGTGGATCTACACCCAGAATGAAGGCAAAAGCTAATGCTTCCGGAATGAGCGCCAGCCCAACAACGATCCCGGCTAAAATATCAGCGCGCACATTCCCAAACCACTGTTGTTTTAAAGTATGCATACTGTTCCCCTTTCATAAAGACAAAAATTTCAACATAGCTACTATCGATGTTAGAATGTATGTAGCATATCATTTTGATTCCCAAAAGTGAATAGTTTTGGGAAGTTAGGAGCAAAAAAATGAAATATGGATACATCCGCCCGATTGTTCAGGATCAACAATGCACCCATCAATTAAAAAAACTTTTCTTTGATACATTATTTAAAGAGGTACATGGACTTGCCAAGAAAAGAACTGAGCTTGAACAATTATTGATGTCTGTTCAAAAAGATGACGAGCTGTTCGTCCAAAATATCGCAGTATTAGCTGATTCGCTTCAGCAACTTTTAGATATTTTACGACTAGCAGAACGAGATCAAATCACCATTCACTTCGTCGATGAACAATTAACCAACCAAACGATACAAAAAGCTTCACTACTTCAAAGCGCTACGTTTTTTGCGGATTTGCAATCAAAGTTTCTAAGCCATTCTTCTACATTTACGCTACAAGCTGCTAAACAACAGGGAAAATCGATTGGTCGGCCACGAAAACCAGATGCCAATTTACAGCTGGCTTTTTCAATGTATGACAGTAAAAATTATACGTTATATGACATAAAAGAAGCGACTGGTATAAGTAAGACTACTTTATATCGTTATTTGGATGATCGCTCTACATTGTTATCCGATGAGAAAGAGTAGTAGTGATTATTTATTCATAAAGAATGAAGTACTATGAAATAAGAAAAAGTATTTATATATTCTTGATTTCAAGAGCATTACACCGTCATTCCGACGAAAAAAATCCCGTCACAAGCGGTACTTGGCAGGTTATTGAAAAATAAGACTCCACTAAATCTAAAAAAGGACTGAAGAATATTGGATTCTAAAAGAATAACACTGGAAAACGACCTAAAAATAGCATTTCATATCAGAAAAGAAGTATTCGTCAAAGAACAAAACGTCCCTTTAGAAGATGAGTTCGATGAATTTGACACACTTGACGGGCTTGCTGAACACATTTTAGTTTATTATAATGAGCAACCTGTCGGAACTGGACGAGTTCGATGGGTGGATGGCTTCGGTAAATTGGAGAGAATTTGCATCTTGGAGGCTTACCGGAAATTCGGACTTGGCAAAGTAATCACAAGAACATTAGAAGAAATCGCAGAAGAAAAGGGACTATCCCGAGTTAAATTACATGGACAAACACATGCAGAAGGTTTTTATAAAAAACTTGGCTATCAAACTTCATCCGATATATTCATGGAAGATGGTATTCCTCATATTTTAATGGTGAAGGATTTAGCTACTAAGTAAGGTATTTCAGGACCTTCGGTGCTCCCGGGAATTGGAATGGCCACATGATTAGCAGTTCCTCTTTCACTTTTCAAGAACTCGTCAGAAAACCCAAATGCCAAGGTTATGCCGATCATACTCTCCCTAATCATTGGGGCATTTTTTGTGATATTAATAGCAACGTCTTTCCCGCATGTTAGAGGGAAAGACGTTTTTCAATCAATACAAAAATCGCCACAAATAGAATGTCGCATAGGACTCCCAGCCCTTCCACGGAGCAGCTAGCTCCAATATTTCTTCTTTCGTCGGCTTTTCGTCCGCACCCGTTACATGCTTAATAGCATTATGTAGCCCTACATCAGCAATCGGGAACGCATTCGGGAATCGTAAACAGCGCATTAATACATAATTAGCAGTCCACGGACCAATACCACGGATATGGACAAGCCTTTTTTCAGCTTCTTTAAAGTCACCGGTTCCCCTTACAATTGATTTTGAAAGCCTTCCTTCGACAATCAGTTGAGCAACTCCAATCAGGTATTCACACTTTTTCACAGTCATTTTTAGAGATGCCAAATCCTCTACTGTCAAATTGGCAATGTCTTTCGCTTCAGGAAAAATCCAATATGGACGGCCCTCCCATTCAATCGACCTTCCGAATGATTCAACTAGACGCCTTTTTAATGTGTACGCATATGTCAAATTAATCTGCTGTCCAAGAATCCCCCAAACCAATGCTTCAAATAAATCCGGAATCCCTATATTACGTAGCCCATAAAATTCGTCAATTGCTCTTTTAAGCAACAAATCCTTTTCAGCCATTGCATAAAAAGGCTTTAAATCATTATCCAAGTCAAACCAATCGCGTATATAATGAACTACTTGATCACGTACTTTCTCGCCCGTTGGATGAAAATCCCCTAAAAAACGAAGGACAAGATGACCGTCTACGCCTTCGCTAACTTCTACCAAGAGTACTTCTTCCGCAACAGTAATTGCCTTCGTTATCTTTTCATCCTGAATTCCAAACATACACTCATTTGAAGATCGTAGCATGTACCCCAGATTTTCTTTAAAACTGAATTCTTTCGGAACCTTTATTACAACATCATCCATTCCCAAAACACTCCTTTTCTCTATCTATAGTTGTATCATATTAATCCAATCAAATATTTCGTTATCTTGCTCTTACATCCTCATAAGCACCTATTAACAAAATAATGCGGGTATACTAAAGGTAGAAAAGAGGTGATTCCATGAACAACAATCCAGACGCCATGCAATTGACGGATGAGCGATGGCAAGCGATTACGCACAATGACCAGTCATATGATACTATTTTTATTTACGCAGTAACATCAACGGGCATCTGTTGCCGCCCCTCTTGTAAATCTAGAGATCCTAAAAAAGAGAATGTCCGTATATTCAACGACGTCGATGAGGCAATTTCTGCAGGTTTTCGCCCTTGTAAACGTTGCAAGCCTGGGGGTATTCGATTACCCGATGAAGAATGGACAGCCCAAATCCAAGAATATATACAGACGCATTATCACGAACCATTATCATTAGTCATACTAGCAGATATGTGTCATGGAAGTCCCTATCATTTACAGCGAACCTTTAAGAGAGTTTCCGGGGTAACTCCTGCCGAATACATCCAGCAAGTACGAATTTCGCATGCGATGAGAGAACTCTCTACGGAGAGTAAATCCATTGCGGAAGTTGGTTTCTCTGTTGGGCTCCCGAATACGCCATATTTCATTACATTATTTAAAAATAGAACGGGTCAAACGCCTAAACAGTATCAAATGGAGGTGCAAGCTAATGAAGAAAAACATTGAGGATATCGTGTATTGGATGCTTCTAACACACGAATCATGGGCGATATATATTGCAGCAACAGCAACAGGACTTTGTTATGTGGGTTCACAATGTGCCACCTTCGAAGAGCTTGCTATATGGGTGGAAAAACGACTCCCTACTTATAGACTGTCGGAAGATGAGGATAGATTAAAACCTTATGCAATCGAATTAATTGATTACTTGGAAGGCAGACGGAAAAAGTTCACAGCACCAATGGATCTCCATGGGACAGTATTTCAACACGCTGTCTGGAAAGTGTTGCAAGACATTCCCTACGGACAGACAGTTTCGTACACAGAAATTGCCGAACAGATTCAAAAGCCAAATGCAGTACGTGCCGTCGGGACTGCGATTGGAGCCAATCCGGTCTTAATCACGGTCCCTTGTCATCGCGTCATCGCAAAAAGTGGGAAGTTAACCGGTTACAGAGGAGGTTTAGAGATGAAGGAGCAGCTACTAAAGCTAGAAAGATCATAAACGTGGAACCATGACTATGGTTTTAAGTGGAAGCATTATTGTCAATCTCTTTTCATTTATAAAAACGATTATTCCTTAAGAACAAAAGGCATCATCTCTTTTGAATAAAAAGAAATGATACCTTTGTGTTACCATTAACGCTTACTTGCTTTCTCCGTCATAAACGTAATAACCGCAAACAATGCAAAGCTGACTAGTAAAACAGTTCCACCCACAATGTAGAAAATGAGTGACAGGGTTTCATTGACATTAAACGGCTTCAAAAATTGTAACCACATACCTGTCGTCAAACCGATTGCTCCAATAATTCCCGTCCAGCCTTGAAGTGTAAGCAACTTTTTTGCCCGCACTTTGTAAATCTTGTAAAAGACGCCCCAAGCAAATAATGACAACCAACCGACCAATAAAATATGTGCGTGAATCGGACGGAATGCGTATGACCCCGCTCCCGCCATATGTGATCCCAACACCGTTCCGATCAAACCAAAAATTGCCGCTACACGAATCAATCGTAAACTCCATTTTTCCTGCATATTGAATTCCCCCTGTACTGTTCATGTTATACCCTTATTGTAAACAGCCTATATGAACGGAAGATGAACAGGACATTACAACTTCGGCAATCGCACCGTAAAAGTCGTCCCTTCCCCTATCTGACTGACAACATCAATCGTTCCACCATGCAGCTTCACAACTTGTTGAACAATCGATAATCCAAGTCCTGTCCCACCCGTTTGCTGCGTCCTCGAATCATCCGCCCGGTAAAAACGGTCAAATATCCGCACCAGCTCTTTTTCACCAATGCCAATACCTGTATCACGAACCGTTACCGTAACCTCGTTTTCCCGTTCCGTTAATAAAATATCAATGGCCCCACCGATTTCCGTATATTTCAACGCATTCAGTACGAGATTCTCCCATACTTTCTCAAGAAATGCCGGGTCACCCATATAACGAACCTCATCAATATCCATCGACAATGACATTTCCTTCTCTTCTAGCAACCATCTATACTTGCGAACTGTCTCCTTCAGTTGTTCATCTAAGTCAAAAGTTCTCCTATTAAGCGGTGACGATAACTGATCTAGCGAAGTAAGTAGCAACAACTGCTTCGTCAATGAAGACAAGCGTTCCGTTTCCGATTGAATTACGCTCGCATAACTTTTCCGCGATGCCTCCGGCAATTCGTCATCCAATAACAGCTGCGCATAGCCTTTAATATTGAGCAATGGCGACTGAAAATCATGCGACACATCACTGATGAACTCTTTCCGTATTCGATCATTTTCGCTCAGCTTCTCCGTCATCTGCTGAAAACTGTTCGCCAGCTGTCCAATTTCATCTTTTCGATGAATATCAAGTGTCCCGGTAAACTGTTCTTCTCCAACCTTTTTCGTCGCAGCCGTCAATGCTGTAATCGGATCAATCAGCTTCTTCGCGACCATTAACATCGCCAACAAACTAATCACCGCCATCACCAGTACCATGCCGCCAAGGATATAATGGACTTCTGTGAACAGCATCTTAATATCCGGCCGCAGAAAAAGTGCATGCCTCTCTCCCCCATATATAAACGGCGCCCCCACCGTATTAGCCGACTCATCTGAGAAAAATCCCGTCACAAATGTTTCACTCGGAAGATTTCCCATCCCATGATAGACTTCCCCATTCAATACCTGATCTATCGCCTTTTTCGATAGATTTTCAATACGGAACGGTTTACCATACAACTTCGCTTCACGTCGTTCACTCACAACATACAGCTTATACCCCATCGCAGACTGTGCCGCTAAATAATCCTCAAGATTCAATCCTTCATTCAATTGGATAAAAGACGCGACACTCTTTGCGATGATCATATTTTTCTCATCATTCTGCCCCTTCAAATACTGATGATAATATGTATTGACCGCCAAAAATGCAATAGTCCCGCTAATCACCATAATCGCGGCCGTCATGGCGATGAACTTACCATACAGCGACCTCACGAGGATACCTCCAGCTTATAGCCAACTCCCCGTACCGTTGAAATCTTCACATCTTCCGTTAGCTTGCCTAACTTTTCCCGCAACCTTTTAATGTGCACACTCAACGTCTGTTCATCCCCTTCATAATCATAGCCCCATACCCGCTCCAGCAATAGCTCGCGTGCAAAGACATGATTCAGCCGTGATGCTAACACCGACAACAACTCAAACTCTTTCAACGGCAAAAGTAGTACCTTCTTGCCAACAGACACTTCATAGCTCTGACGATTAATCTTCAGCGGACCTGCCTCAATAAACACATCTACCACCTTATCATATCTACGTAAAATGGCATTGATCCGAAACAATAACTCCTTCGGTTCAAAAGGCTTCACAACATAATCATCAGAACCCGCAAGGAAGCCCTTCTCCTTATCCTCCAACTCCCCCTTAGCCGTCAACAATAAAACCGGGATATCCGCTTCGGCTCTCAGCTTCTTCGTCAGCTTATACCCATCCATCCTCGGCATCATCACATCCACCACCGCCAAGTCAGGCAAGTCCGTCTCCAACAACTCCAGCGCTTCAAAACCATCTGATGCCTTCAATACTGTATACCCCGCTTGTAACAATTGAATACTAACCAACTCTAAAATATTCGGATCATCATCCACCACAAGTATTTTCATCATCTACTCCCCCTCCTTCGCCATTCGGCATTCAACAAACCCGAAAACAATATAATAACTGCCGACAAATAAAACCAAAGAACCAATAAAATAATTCCCGACAACTGGCCATATAATAATGTATAATCTACATTTGATACATAATCCCCAAACACAAGTGAAAACAATTGCCAGCCAAGCGCAGAAAAAATGGCGCCAGGAAGTACTTCTTTTAACTTCATTTTACCCGTTGGTACAACTTTATAAAATAACAGGAAAAACAGAAACAAAAACAGTGTTCCTAAACCCCATTTAACATTGGGCCAAACATATATCCATCCTTGCCACTGTTCAATCGTATCATAATACGTCACAACTCTATACAATGCCTTCTCAATGATTGGCAGGAACAACGACAGTGGGATGACAAGCATAAAGACCAGCGTCACCCTAAGATCACGTAATAGCACTTTCCAAAATGCATATCGTCGCACATAGCCATTTGCCAGATCTAGCGAACGTGCTAGCGACTGAACCGCCATCGAAGAAATCCAAAATGCCGCTATCAGGCTTGTATACAGCACTTTTCCCTGTCCTTTATTCAAAATCATTCGGACATTTCTCTCTATAATAACGAAGGCTTCATCCGGAGTGAAGGGCCTAAGAAACATTAGAAGTATTTCTTCATTCACCGGAAACAAACTAAGCAAGGAAAAGATAAATATAAGAAATGGGAACATCGACAGCAATAGATAATAAGCTGTCTGTGCTGCCTGGTCAAAAAAACGTTCCTTGAAAAAACGACTTGCGACATTTCGAATAGTTCTCATCTACTCACCCCTCTACTTCAATATACCCTATTCGGAATAAGACAATAGGATACCCATGAGAAAGAATAAGAAACATTACGGGCCATTTTTTAGTGGAATGACCGAACCTGGGGTGTGCAGAAATTGTAAGACCTATCAGGCGTGTAATTGTAAGCCGGACAACGAAGAGTCCGGTTTGTATAACTTCTGTTCACTTTGCAGAAGTTATATAATAAATATTTACTATATTGACAAAGTTATTATTAAACACAAAAAAGCCATTACCTATTGGTAATGACCTTACTTAGTGCCCGGCGACGTCCTACTCTTGCAGGGGGAAACCCCCAACTACCATCGGCGCGCGAGCTTAACTTCCGTGTTCGAGCTGCGAAAGGCGATGCGCGGCGGATTTCTTCGTCAGTTTCAGTCGTCCGGTTCTCGCGTATATCATACGCTCCGATCCTCCTACCTTCACTTCCTCGAACTCCACCACACTTCCCCTTTCTCGCATTCCATTGAACAAGTTCACAAGGTAAACCTTCGGTTTCTATTTTCAGACAACAAAAAAGCCATTACCTATTGGTAATGACCGTGTGCCCGGCGACGTCCTACTCTCACAGGGGGAAACCCCCAACTACCATCGGCGCTGAAGAGCTTAACTTCCGTGTTCGGGATGGGAACGGGTGTGACCTCTTCGCCTTCGTCACCAGACTA
>NZ_JAWLIQ010000046.1:0-11799 GCF_033485175.1 Sporosarcina sp. YIM B06819
AAAGTACGAGGCGTGCCATTCCTATTCCTAGATAAAACTCCCTTTTACAGCTTAAAGGTTAAAACTTAATGTTGATACGAACAACGCAGCTTCTAAACATAGTGTACATCAATTATCATATGTTTTCAAATGAAATAGTTGGGAACATTGGAATTGACCTTTACGGGCATGATTCAGCTATACTTTGCAATCTCCTCTAATATAATTTCTGCGCCTCTCGGACTTAAATACATACCATTGGAATACATCTTATTGTCAGGAGTAATCTCGCCTGTTACAAAACAAGCCTCATTAACGGAATACTTTCTTAAAATAATTTTATCTTCTTCTACAAATATTTCCATAGGAGAGCCTGTATGTAGGTGGAGTGTGCCTCTTAATTCTTTTGGGATTACGATTCTACCAAGCTGATCAACTTTTCTTACGATACCTAAGCTACGCATAATAAATTAGTCTCCTTTAAGTTATATTTCTTATACTACTTATTTATATTATACTAGAAATAAATAATAAATACAAAGAAAAGTGTGAATTTAAATAAAAATAATATTATCTTAAAATAACTTAATTTGAAAGTATAGGCATCCTTATATTTATACTATTTACGTGTCAGGTGCTGCAACAACGTTTATAATAATGAAGTACTAAATCTTGAATAGAGATAAGGAGAAAAGCGAGCATGACAGGGAATACACACATCGTAGGCGGCATTGCAGCAAGTCTTGCTTATGCACACTTTGCAAATCATGACCCGATTCTGATGTTGGGGGCAGGGGTGGTTGGCGCATTACTACCGGATATTTGTCACAGTGGAAGTAAGATTGGACGGAAATTACCGCTGTTATCAAAGTTGATCAATACGGTATTCGGCCATCGTACATTTACGCATAGTTTACTATTTTTGGTAACGGTCGCGGTATTGCTGAATGCATTCATTCCGAGTGAGGCACTGAAAGTAGGATTTTTAGTCGGCATGGTGAGCCATTATGTATTGGATATGGCAACGAAAAAGGGGATTAAACTGTTGTTTCCGCTAAGCATGACAGTTCGTTTTCCGGTAACGACGAAAACGGGTAGTAAAATAGAAAGCATTATGTTTGGCATTCTAGCACTATTATCTTTTTATTTTGGCTATGAGGCGCTTAATTATTATCTCTAAAAAAATGATGATGACATAGCGAATTATTTGGTAGAATAGAAAGGTTGAAAGTGAGGGAATTAGTCAAATGGCAATCCAGGAGTTTAAAAAAACGGTTATATTTGAATATATTCAAGTGATTATGGGTGCGGCGCTAGTGGGGTTGGCCTTTAATATTTTCTTCTTGCCAGCACGACTGGCGGCAGGTGGCGTTTCGGGGATTAGTACGATTCTTTACGAACTTTTTCTATTCAATCCCGCTTACGTGCAGTGGCTTATTAATATCCCTTTATTAATCCTGGGGGTCGTTCTTGTTGGTAAGGAATTTAGTTTGAAAACACTCGTTGGTACGTTTTTTGTGCCGTTTGTTATTTGGATAACGGCGGATATAAACGTTCACATCGATAATCCATTGCTAAGCGCCATTTACGGGGGGATTATGCTCGGTGTTGGGTTAGGTATTGTCTATCGCGGGAATGGCTCAACAGGTGGAACGGCTTTGATTGCTCAATTAGTGAAGAAGTTTACAGGACTGTCGAGTGGATTTTCACAGCTGATCGTTGATGGGCTCGTTGTCCTGACATCGGCTTTTGTCTTTAACTTTGAGCTTGCACTGTACGCAATGATTGCGATTTACGTGACAAGTAAAGTGATTGACTTTGTCCAATTGCAAACATCCCCAACAAAATTGGTGATGATTATTACGGATAAAGAAGAGGAAGTACAAGCTATTATCAAAAATGAAATTAACCGTGGCTTGACGAAGATTAAATCCATTGGTGGTTACTCGAATGAAGAGAAGACGATGATTTTATGTGTGGTTGAACAATCAGAGGCTGTTTATTTTAAAAAATTACTTCAAGCACATGAACCGACTTCGTTTGTCATTTTCTTAAACGCATCGGAAATACTTGGACGTGGATTTTCAAGAGCGCAATTTGATGGGGATGAAGTGAAATAGTAATCGCAAAATGACTCACTACGTGCTAAACGTAAGTGAGTCTTTTTTGTTTATTCGAAAAATGCAGGTTTTTTTAATGAGGTTGTTGAAAGGTATTAGTAGGTAAAATCACTTTATCTGAACTCAGATAAAGCCTCCGGCGGATGTCACGGATTTTTTAGAGAAGCTAGGAAGGCAACCTAATTTCGCCGCGTCCTGCGGCATCGGTTGCATGACCTACATCCTGTAGGCCCCAAGCTCGAAAAAAATCCGGACGCAATTATGCCGGGGCATAATTGATTAAAGGGAGGAAAAAGCAATGACATTTACAGTGGAACGGGTTGAGGATTTACAGGCGATTACGATTTCTCGTTTAGTGAAAGAGAGTGAAACGGAAGGGTATCGTTTTTTATCGCGCTTGGTTAATGAATTTAAAGATGGCACCAATCGGTTCAACAAACCAGGAGAGGCCTTATTCGCTGTTCAAAATGAAGCTGGCGATGTTGTTGCGATTGGTGGTGTTAATCAATCACCTTTTTCCGCTGATAAGCAAGTTGCGCGTTTGCGAAGGTTTTACGTATTAGACGATGCAAGGCGGCAAGGTGTTGGCTCTCTGTTGCTTAAACAAATTATTGACCATTCTCGCGGTACTTTTAATGAAATGACGGTCCGAACAGAATCCTCGAAGGCAGATGCTTTTTATCGGTCGAATGGCTTTGAGTTAGATAATTCCGCTTCGGAAACGACGCATGTGATGCAGTTGGGATAAGTGTGGGAAGAAATTGAGGGGTTTTATGAATGCGGAAATGGAAAACAATCAAGTCAGTCTATCATTATAAAACGTCGTTTGGCAACTTAAGGCAAGATACATGCCAGTTGCCAAACGGCGTCATCATTGATGATTATTATGTTCAGGAATATGCCGATTGGGTCAATGCTGTTGTCGTAACGAAAGATCATCGAGTACTTTTTGTGGAACAATACCGACATGCAGGGCAGGATTACTTTTTGGAGATTCCAGCTGGGAAAATTGAAGAAGGCGAGTCTCATGAAGAGGGGATCGTCAGGGAAGTTCGTGAAGAAACGGGTTATATTTCAAAGACGGAACCGATAAAAATCGGTGAGTTCATGGTGAATCCAGCGACTCAAACGAACAAGGTAGTTACTTTTTTGATTATGGATGCCTATAAGGAATATGAGCAGGAGTTAGATGAAACGGAAGAGATAGATGTAAAGTTGTTTTCTTTTGATGAGATTGAAGAGATGATACGCAGACAGGAGATTACACAACTTTTCTCAGTAAGTGCTTATTATATGGCGAAGGATTTATTGAGGGAAATGGCAAGAGGATAGGGGTCGATTGACGTGTTTATTCGAAAGGCGAAATTAGAGGATGCGGTAGGTATCGCGAAAGTCCATGTGGATAGCTGGCGAACGACGTACATGGGAATTGTGCCAGATGCGTATTTGGATAGTCTATCGTATGAAAGTCGCGAGCAGATATGGATGAGTGGTATAAAGCAGAATAACGTATACATAGTTGAAGATGGAGACGGTCAGATTGTGGGATTTGCTTCAGGTGGTAAAGAGCGCACTGGTAAATATGAAGCGTATGTGGGCGAGCTCTATGCGATTTATTTATTAGAAGGGCAGCAAGGAAAAGGGCTTGGGCGCAAGCTCGTCCAGACAGTCGTGGACGATTTGAAAGACAAGAAGCTGGATTCGATGCTTATTTGGGCGCTCGAAGAAAACCCTGCCTGCCGTTTTTATGAATTGCTGGGTGGAATGAAAATCGATACTGCCGACATCGAAATTGAAGGCAAAAAGTTGAGTGAAGTTGCTTATGGATGGGATGAACTTGCTAATTTGAAAGGAAGAGAATAATGGATGAACGTTTTTTAATTACCGATAAAGAAAGAGAAAAAGTATTGGGGAATTATTTCAAGCAAGGTGTAAATGGCCCGCTGGATGTATTTCCGAGCAAAGAAAAAAGGAAATACATTATTGCCCAAGAAGTCATTAAGCGATTTGACGGTGGACAAGTCTATTTGGAGAAAGAAGTTAATGAAATGTTGAAAACGGTTCACGAGGACTTTGCTACCATTAGAAGATTTTTGATTGATTATCGTTTTATGAACCGCAGCGACGATGGTAGGGAGTACTGGATTGATGACGTTCATTCGAAATGAAAAAGATATTATCGCATTCATTCAAGAAGACGAATGGATGGTGGACTTATTAACATGTGCCAAGTCATTGAACTTGCCTGATTGGTGGATTTGCGCGGGGTTTGTTCGATCGAAAATATGGGATGTGCAGCATGGTTTTGATGAAAGGACTGCCATGCGGGATATTGATGTGATTTATTATGATCCAGAGAATAATGAAGAAAGCTTTGAAAAGAAGCACGAGGATACATTGAAGGGGCTGCTTTCAACTGCCCCTTGGTCAGTCAAAAATCAGGCGCGAATGCATATCGCCAATAATAGTTCACCTTATTCATCATCTGTTGATGCAATCGAGAAATTTCCTGAAACGGCAACAGCTTTAGGTGTGAAGTTGGATGAGAAGGATCATGTCATTTTAGTGGCACCGCATGGTATACAGGATGCTGTCAATTTGCTAGTGAAGCCGACTCCTTATTTCTTGGAGTCGAAGGATCGAATGTTGATGTATCAGAAAAGGGTTAGGGAAAAGAATTGGCAAGCTATATGGAGCGATATCGAAGTGATGAACTTGGACCTAATTAAATAGGTGAGGGTATCTAGTAAATTGTTGATTTATTCATATAAAGGTGGTTTTAGCAATGTTGACAACAACGTTAGAAAGTTATCTCGATGATAGGATATCGGAGTTAACTTCGGAAGTTAGACAAGAGATGTTAAAGGAAATCGGAAATACAGATAGTTATTTGCGAGATAGATTAATTTATGGGAGCTTCGGAAAGTTGATTTTTTCGGGTCAATTAACTCCGCAAGAAATCCAAGTTTTACTTGAAGTGGTCATACAGGAAGATTATCTGTGTTATGGGCTTGGCGAGTCTGGAACAGATTCTGTGTTTACACGATCCTTTTCTGCACTTGTCATCGCAGCGATTATCGAATACGACATAGAGAAAAAAATTGTGGAGCAAGATCTTATACAACAGACTGTACATACTGTTATTCACTATATGATGGAAGAAAATGATACACGTGGTTTTATTGAAGGAAAGGGATGGGCGCATGCCATTGCACATGGTGCGGATGCATTGGATGCTTTAGCCAAACATCCTTTCCTTAAAAAAGAAGACATCAGTCGAGTTCTTCACGCAATTCAACACTGCCTGTGTAAGCAAGTGGATTATTTGGATGAAGAGGAGGAACGGCTGGCAGTTATTATCGCTTCCTTACTAGAGCACCAGAATGCTGAGCGAGATATCCAAGCCTGGATTAAAAAATTGACTGAAATGGTTGAAACACACTTGGATGAAAATGCAGGGTCAATTGATGCTTATCATACTAAACGGACAGTAAAGAATTTCTTGAAAGCAGTGTATATCGTGATGAACTCAAAAGAAATCGGAGTAGAGAGCAACAAGGACATTTTTCAAGTTCTAGAAAAATGGATGTATCTTCGTTAGAGGTCACCGCAATTATCTTTTCCTGAAACTGTGCATAGTATTTAACTAGCAGAGAGAACGTTAGGAGAGGTGGAGGCCCATGTATTATCCATATGTACAACAAATGCACCATCAGCAACGCCGGGTGATGACGGTTACGGGAATTGGGAATCTTACAGTTGCACCAGATACCGCACAAATTCAGTTGGAAGTACGTACTGAAAACAAACAACTGAATCACGCACAAAAGGAAAATGCCTATGAGATGAATCAAGTGATCGATTCGTTATTGAGATTGGGAATTCCGAGAGAGGATATACAAACCGTTTCATATAATATCATTCCGCAATATGATTATATCGAGGGTAAGCAAGTATTTAGGGGCTACGAAGTGACAAATGCAATCACTGTAAAAATCACAGATATTGATCAAGTTGGAAATGTGATTGATGTTGCTGTCCAAAACGGTGCAAATGGGGTATCCACAATTCGGTTCACTGTTGAAAATGAACCATTGTATTATCAACAAGCATTGAGTTTGGCATTAAAGAACTCTTTGGCAAAAGCGCAAACGATGGCTGACACGATGCAGCTTCATCTTGATCCTACACCGATTAAAATTGTTGAGGAGCATAGGGCGGAGTCGGTAGCACCCCGAATGTTTGCGGCTAAAGAAATGAGCGGATCTACACCGATTGAACAAGGTCAAATGATGATTAGTGCCACAGTAGAGGTGCAATTTCAGTATTGAAGTACACTAGATGTGCGATCTGTTGAATTGATAAGGAACAAGTGGCAAACTGGGGAAGCGTCCACAGTTTGCTACTAGGATGAATGATGCATTGAGAAAAGACGCGAAGATTCATGAAGTCTTTGAAGGTAGACCTTATCAGTTGATGGAAGGGTTTGAAAAGGTAAATCCTGCATCGAGTGCTATTTGATAAATAATGAAAGCTCTTTGAAAACATTAATAGGGGGAATCACTCTTGAAATCGTTTGAAGAACAATATTTAACGATTGTAAATACCCAATTTGCTCATTTTAAAGAACGTGCAGAACTAGCATTTACCCAACTGTCTGATGAAGAATTACATTGGAAACCGAGTGAGGAATCCAATACGATTGCTATCATAATTAAACATCTAAGTGGCAATATGCATTCAAGATGGGTGGATTTTTTAACAACGGATGGTGAAAAGTCATACAGAAATAGAGACAATGAATTTTTTGATGAGCAGTTGTCTAGGGAAGAGCTAATGCATACATGGGATTCAGGTTGGCAATTGCTCTTTCAAACATTGGGCAGTTTAGTGGAAACTGATTTACATAAAACGGTTACGTTAAGGAACCAAAAAATTACCGCTTTCAGTGCAATACAGACGGAGATAGCGCATATTAGTTACCATATAGGACAAATTCTTTATATAGGAAAGCAAATTAAAGATAAAGAATGGACAATTTTGAGTATAGCTAAAATCAAATTGAAATAATAACTTAATTAATTACTTGTAAGGGAGATTTTACATGGGATATATACAAGAATTAAGAGAACTTGTTGGTCATCGTCCGCTTATTATGCCGGGTGCTAACGTGATTGTAGTAGACAAAAATAAACGACTGCTGTTGCAATTACGAACGGATAACAAGTGCTGGGGGTTGCCAGGAGGCTCCATGGAACCAGGGGAAACGCTAAAAGAAGTGGCGAAGCGTGAGTTATATGAAGAGACTAATTTGGTTGCAAAAAATCTAACGTTGTTCAATGTTTATTCCGGTGAAGAATTTTATTATAAATATCCGCATGGTGACGAAGTTTACAATGTCATCACTACTTTTATCTGTACGGAGTATGAAGGTGTCATGAAGAAAGATGAAAATGAAGTGTTGGATTTACAGTTTTTTCATTTTGATGAGCTACCATCTGAACTAAGTCCACCTGAAATGCCTATTTTGAATGAATTTATCAATACATATTTAGGAATGCATAATTATGAATAACTTCTCTTGGGTTGGAAGTGAAAAAGCATTTGTTGATGAACGTGATGTTCGGTGGATAAATCGTATAGCAGTGGGGCGTTTTGGTGGTAATTCATCAGTGGGGCAAACAAAGAATGAGGACGGTTGCATCGTCTGGCAGACTGATGACTGGGAATTCGCAGCTATTCTCGATGCACATAAAAGTGCCGAAAGCGCGGAACTTGTTATTCGTACATTCCAAGAACATAAGGAAGGCTTGTCAGCTATCTTATCAATGGGAGGCCCTCCAAAGTTTAAACAACTGGAAGACAAGCTACTTAAAATCTTTCAATCCGATAAACTTTTGGCAGCATGTAGAAATGTCACGGGAGAAACGGCTTGCCTTGTCGTCGTAAGGAAAGATAACTACTTATGGTGGTTTTCCGTCGGAGACTGCTTGGTCTATTTATTGCATCGAGAATTAATTGCCCTCAACCAATTTCAACTGAATCAACGGCAGTTTTTCGAGTGGATCGGACAAGTGAATACATTTGAAAAACTTGTTCCATGCTATACATCTGGGACAAGGGAATTAAGAAAAGGGACAAACCACATTTTCATGACAACAGATGGCTTGGTAGAATGTCCAGGCGAACCTTATGCAAATCCGAAAAATTTGGTCGAAGCGTTGAATGAAGAAGCGATTGATGAAAGTATTTCACAAATGTTGATGGAGATTGAAAGACAAAATGTGCGGGACAGCACGACAATAATTTCTTGGGCTGTGGAAGTGGAGAAGGAAGGAAGCATCCCGAGTGATTACAAGGGATGAAGGAACAAAATAATGGGCATGAATTACATGGAAACTATGGAAATAAATTAAAATTATATAGGTTGGAGAGAAAGAATACCCCACGTCAGCTAATCTCGCTGCGCGGGGTATCGTCTTTTTCATGGTAAGTTAGGTGCTATCTTCGCTAAAAAATGTGTCACTTTCTTTTCCGTTCGTTTGGAATCATGCGCTCCCGCTTGGGCTTAAAATTGCTCAATTCTTCAAACTCACGTGCCATTTCTTCTTTCATGTCTCCCGGTTGAATCTTTTGCCTTTTCGGCGTTTGGGGTAATGAACGCGAATTGTTGGTGCTACCTTGTTTGTTGTCTCTTCCCATGAAAAAAAACTCCTTTCAAACATGTAGTACGATGTTAATATGGCTCCAAAAGGGTGATTTTATTCGGCGAAAGATGTATGAATAAACATGAAAAACATGATAGTTTCCGTGACTTTCACCGCGAAAATAAAAAGACTGTTTACAATATATTGTTTAAGCGTATAATAGAAACAAACTGAATACTCTTATCAAGAGAAGCTGAGGGATATGGCCCGATGAAGCTTCAGCAACCTCTGACGTTATCAGAAAGGTGCTACCTCCAACAGGACTTTTTGTCTTGAGAGATAAGAACTGAGAGCCTAAAGCCAATCCTCTTTTCTTATCCTATAGAAAAGAGGATTTTTCTTTGTGCTCAACATACATAATTAGAATGAAAAAAGGAGAGAGTAACGATGCCAATCAACATACCTAAACAATTGCCCGCCGGAGAATTATTGAAAAAGGAAAAAATATTTGTCATGGATGAGGAACGTGCAACGTCCCAAGACATTCGGCCAATGAATATTATTATTTTGAATTTAATGCCGGAAAAAGAACGAACAGAGCTGCAACTTTTGCGCTTATTAGGTAATACACCATTGCAAGTGGATGTGACGTTTATGAATATGGCGACCCATGAATCGAAAAACATTAGCAAATCTCACTTGGACAAATTTTATACAACATTTGAGCATGTCAAACATCGTCGTTTCGATGGCATGATTATTACAGGGGCACCAATTGAGCATTTGAAATTTGAAGATGTGAATTATTGGGATGAAATGAAGGAGATTATGGACTGGTCAAAAGACAATGTGACGTCCGTGTTGCATATTTGTTGGGGTGCACAAGCAGCGCTATATCATCATTATGGAATTGATAAATTTGATTTGTCGAAGAAATGCTCGGGTGTATATACTCATCGCCTATCTGACCCAACCATCAATTTGGCCCGCGGTTTTAATGACGAATTTAGAGCGCCACATTCACGTTATACAGCAGTTTCTGTGGAGGAAATCGAAAATGACCCTCGCTTGCATCTACTTGCGAAGTCTGAGGATGCGGGTGCGTTTATTATCATTTCCAATGATAATAAACATATTATGATTACCGGTCATTTTGAGTACGATGCAACGACGCTTGCAGAAGAATATGCACGGGATCTTCAAAAAGGTATCGAAATTGATCCACCAGCGAATTATTTCCCGAATAATGATCCAAACGAAGAGCCATTAAATACATGGCGTTCGCATACCCACTTGCTCTTCTCCAATTGGTTGAATTATTATGTCTATCAAGAAACACCGTATGTCTGGGAGTAAACTCTTGCTAACCGCCTTGTCGTCATTTGCATAAGATAGTACGACAAGGGGGCCTAGGCAATGGGTTTATTTATTAACAGTCAGAGTCATTCGGATGTTTTCAATAATGACAAAAATCTTGTAGAGCATAATCAAGGCCATTCGAGAATAGATTCGTTAACGCAGTGGATGCAGGAGCGGCATGAAGAAAATGCTATGCTTAATCGTCATATTCGTGATTTGGAGCTACTTCTACAACAACAAAAAAAGTCACAGGAAAATCAAATTACAACAATCCATACCCGTTTGAATGAACTGCATAATAATAATTTTCAGTATGAGAAATTTGAAAGGAATATCACGAAATCGTTGGCGGGACTCGATGATAAACAGCAAAAATTCCATCTGATGTTGGCGCGTGAACAAGCAGTGGATCGGGAGTTCAGGATGCAAGTTAGTGAATCAACGAAAGAAATGGCTATTAAAATGAATGAGCAATTGAACCAGCAACAGCAATTAGCTGATCGTATTTTACAACAAGAGGATGCTCAAAAAGTTGTTAGTAGTAGGCTAGACAACCAAGAAAGTATGATAGAGAAAATGGTTAGGCAGTTGGATTATCTCAGAGGCATTCTTTACGAGCGTACCAATTACTTGACGGAAAAAATAGAAAATAGCTATACGTTGACAACTTCCTATCTTACAAAAAATTTGACGAACCCTGAACAACAAATGTCACGATTCTGGATGAATCCGAAGCCTGAAGAGAAACAGAAAAGTTCTGAGTGAAGAGTATACAACCCAATGAGGCACACTTTTAACATAGTATCCTAAACTAGAGTAATCTAAGTACTCTTAGTTTAGAATTTTTTAATTTTAGTGTTTTAACTATATACAATAGAAAAAGACCCTACAGGAATTCACCTCCATAGGATCATATATCTACCAGATACTAAACTTCTGTATTGTTAGAGTAGTGCTTGAATAATGATATTAACAAGAATCAATCACTAATTCGTTCAATTTACTTAATCAAAAGCTTGGAAAGTGCCTATTAGCTTCACTTTGATCTTGTGAGAGTTCTATATTCAGTAAGGGCTAACTTAATAATTTAATAACAATAGAAGCGTTTACGTTTTCTTGTGTGCCTCCAATGGTAGAAGCAAGGGTAACGGCTGCTGAAGACGAATGATTTCGAAGAGTTAGTACGTCTCCAGCTGACATGGTGATTATAACCTGACCGTTGTTTTGCTGCGTGCCTGCACCTGAACCATAAACTGTTCCTGCAATTATTGCGCCATTTAAGAATAATGCGAATTGGTTGGGTTCTGTACCCGACACGGAGAAAGTAACTTCGTAGTTTCCCGAAGTAGTAACTACTATTTCAGTAGATCCTAGAGAATGTGTAATCCCAGGTGTTATTATTCCGTTTGAGTCAAAAATAACATCTTCCTCTATAGCTACCGTTCTAGCGGTTAGGTTGTAAATATATCCGAATTCGGATAATCCACCAGCTGCTCCCGTTGCGCCAGTCGGTCCAGTTAGTCCAATATCGCCAGCCACTCCCGTTGCCCCGGTCGCCCCAGCAGGTCCAGGTGGTCCATCAGCTCCGTCAGCGCCATCAGCGCCAGCAGGTCCAGTTAGTCCGTCAGCTCCGTCAGCGCCAGCAGGTCCAGGTGGTCCGTCAGCTCCGTTAGCGCCAGCAGGTCCAGGTGGTC
>NZ_JAWLIQ010000047.1:0-9593 GCF_033485175.1 Sporosarcina sp. YIM B06819
TCTTTGTCTTTGTCTTTGTCTTTGTCTTTGTCTTTGTCTTTGTCTTTGTCTTTGTCTTTGTCTTTGTCTTTGTCTTTGTCTTTGTCTTTGTCTTTGTTTTTCTCCTTATTTCCTTTATCCTCTTTATGCTTTTTGTGTTCTTTATCTTTCTTCTGCTCTTTGTCTATCATTTTACTTGGTTTCTTTTTCTTTTTTTCAACCAATGACAAATTAAATTCCTTGGTAGGCAACTCACTCATAGATTTGGTTAAGATTTGTTGGAAGATAGTTGTAACTGTGACACTACTGGTTGCTGTCAAGTAATGGTCTTGATCTGTTTTGTCATACCCTAACCAAATCGCACCAACGATATCTGGCGAATATCCAACAAACCAGTGATCTTTTGAACCAGCTACACCAGGGAAAGGAAGTTGTGTAGTACCGGTTTTTCCAGCTACGTTTATTCCCGGTATATGTGCATTTCTAGCTGTTCCGTTTTCCACAACATCTTTTAGCATATACGTCATCTTCTGAGCAACTTCCGGTTCTGTAACGCGTGCTGACTTTTCACTCCACTTACCAATAATTTTTCCTTCTGTATCCTTTATTTCTGAAATAGCATGAGCTTGCATCATTATACCATCGTTAGGAAATGCGGAAAAAGCCTGGGTCATTAACAAGGGTGATGTTCCTTGGTGTAAGCCACCCAATGCTAGTCCGAGATTATGATCTTCTTTTTCTAAAGGAACACCAAACCGTTCAACTGCATTAAAACCCTTTTCTATTCCAATTTTATTTAATAGCCAAACTGCGGGTATGTTATAGGAATTAAGTAGTGCATCATGCATAGAGACTTGTCCGCGGTATCGTTTATCAATATTTTGTGGTTGATAACCGTCTATATTGATAGGTTCATCAACCAGCATATCGTCAAATTCATACCCCTGCTCTAATGCAGCAGTGTAAACAGCCAGTGGTTTTAATGCTGATCCGGGTTGCCTTATTAAATTTGTCGCATTATTAAAACGTTTGTATGTATAGTCTCCTCTTCCTCCAACTAACGCGCTAATCCCACCCGTTTTTGGATTAAGAAATACTGACCCACTTTGAATAAGTTGATCGGGTTTACTAACTGGAAAATTGTTTTCATTCTGATAGACTTCTTCAGTAGCATCCTGAATAACAGGATTTAGTTCCGTATAAATGTGCAGTCCCCCAGATAACACTTCATTCTCAGTCAACTCGTACTTATTTACTGCCTCCTCGATAAGATAGTCCACATAATACGGATATTTCCCTTTATAATCTATGGTCTCTTTATCCGTTAATGCAATGGGTTCATCTACGTTTTTTTCAAAATCCTTTTGACTGATGTATCCTTCGCTTTTCATTAATGACAGCACAATATTTCTTCGTTCAACCGCTTTTTCCATGTTTTTATAAGGAGATAAGTTTGAAGGGGCTTTGACTAGTCCCGCTAGTGTAGCTGATTCGTTTAGTGTAAGTTCACTAACATCTTTACCAAAATAGACTTGTGCTGCTCGTTGAATCCCCCATGCGCCTTCTCCAAAATAGATTTGATTTAAATAGCGTTCCATGATTTCATCTTTTGAGTACTTTTTCTCTATTTTCTTTGTAAATATAAGTTCTTTAAATTTACGGGTATACGTGCGTTCCGTCGTTAGAAATACATTTTTCGATAGCTGTTGAGTAATTGTACTACCACCAGCAACCACTTCACCTTTAACTAGATTTTGCATGAATGCTTTCGAAATACCGAAGTAATTAATACCGTTATGCTTATAAAAATGCTGGTCTTCTGTAGCAACAAAAGCTTCAATGAGTTCTGTCGGAATTTGATCCAGACTCAATCCTTCAATTTTTGAGTTAGACACTTTACTAGCAACCTCGCCATTTATATCATAAATAAATGTAGGTCTTGGTTCAACGATATCCAATTTACTTACATCGCTAAACGATATTAAAATAGTAAATACCAATACACCAAACAAGATAATACCCACGAAGACTACTACTAGTGTCTTAATGAGTTTTTTTGATTTAAACCATCCTTTAATTCTGCTTAATCGTGTCTGTCTTTTCCTACGTTCCATTCTACCCAAACTAATACCACCTTTTACTTTGTTGCCATAAAATTATGGAGCTCTAAGTTACACATAATTCATGTCAATGCATACCTACCATCCAACACTAAACTAACTCCAATACGATATCAATAGTGTCATTGACACATTCGATGCCAAGTACCGCCACAATTTGCATAAAAAAATAAGCCGATCTCCGAATATTTCTGTTGTTACAAATGATAGACTAAATGTACCCTTTCGTTGTATGTAAAGAGCTAATAAAGTTGGTCCATGTAGTTCCTAGAAACACATCAATCATTCACTTTGACGATGATTAGTAAAGTTGTTTTATAATAAATGATTTTTCTAAAAAAAATAAAACCTTGTCATTCAGCAAGGCAAATCTTCATCACTTCCCATAAAAAAATTAGGGAATTTGAATCAGAACAGACAAGTAACTTCTTCTTGCCACTCTTACTTGCGGAGATAATGTGTAGAAATTTTTCATTTTCTAACGTATTCTTAAAAAGGAAAAGCGCTTAAAACCCTTTATATTAAAGGATTTGAAGCGCCTTTCACTTGGTTCAAACCTGTTCTATCTGAACCTTTATACGTCCCAGGAGGATGTTTTTAAGAGGATTTTACGCCTAACATAGCAAGGTCCTTACGATTTTATGCGTATAATATGAGTATAAAGATAATATCCAGTTATATGTAAATAGCCTTTTAAAGGAGTTAAGGTATAATTGCTCAATAAATTATCCCCAACAGCCTGCAATTATGCTAAGCTAAGAACATCAGTTGCATAAAATGTTTGGGCATTAAAGGGAGTTCAATCGTAGCAGATGAAGCCGAAAACTACCGCCTAGAAGTATTGGCGAAATTTCAAAAAAACATCAGTAGCTTCAAACAAGCTATGTGGGAAATTGAGTTAAGAAAGAGGTGAGGTTGTTGAAAGCATTACCAAAAGAATACTTGGATGATATTCTTGTCCGTCTGGCTCACCACTCCTCTGCATTAGAAGGCAATACGATTACGTTACCAGAAACGATTTCAATTATTCTCCACAATCAAGTATCTAGCAATCGCAGCATTGATTTACGGGAAATTTATGAGATTAAAAACCACGAGCAAGCGTTTCACTACTTATTAGAAGCACTTGCAACCGATGAGCCACTTCACTTACATGTGGTGAAAGAAATTCATTCGCTACTGATGGATCGTTTGCAATACGACAGAGGACAATTCAAGTCAATTGACAACGCTATACTCGGTGCAGACTTCATGACAGCAAGCGTACAGGAAACACTACTTCTCATGCAACATTGGGTAGACAACTTGAATAATCGTTTAGAAATAGCAACTACTGCACAAGAAAAAATTAGCATTGTCGCAGAAGCACACATTGCATTTGAGCGAATTCACCCCTTTGCAGACGGCAACGGACGCACTGGACGCATGCTACTGAATTATTCCTTGCTTGAGAATAGTTTTCCCCCTCTCATCATTAATAAGCAAGACAAAGCAACCTATTTACGCTTCCTTGCTGAACAAGATACAACAGGCTTCAGTCTATTCATTGAAGTAGCATTAGCAGAAGAACAACAACGCCTACAACGCTTCGCCAATAAAGAACAACAACAAATCTCTCCTAAAGGGGTGTAACAAGGGAATATCTATTAATTGTCTTACTTACCAACAAAAAGAAGTAACCGCCCATTACCTTACGACAGGATATCAATAGGGGTTACTCTTTAGTTAAAACGCCTATGTTAACTTGGTCAACCGCTCTTCTTGCGGTATGTGGCTTAGATCAGCTGGACGTTTCACAGACGTTCAGCTTTTCTTATTCATTGGCGAGGTACCTGTGCGCGGAACTAATTAGTTAATTCACTACAATTGTATAATAATAGTATTAAAATCAGACAACTTAGCGAGTGTCTGCTTTTTTTGTATACTTATTCAGGTGTATGAATTGTTTGTCTTTGTGTGGCGCACAGGTACCCCAAAATCATCCGCTCATTTCGGGCCGCTGCATAAACGCTTTTTCCTTTGAATTTGAAACGTGCGGAGTAACCAAAAACGGCACCAATTTCTAACGCAATCCGTTAGAACGTGGTGCCGTTGATCATGTCAGCTGGTACACTTTCACCGGTCTTCCCCTTGAATAATGGGATTCTTCCCCGACGCATACAGCTAAATCCACTTTGCACAAATCGGAAACAATCTTCTGGGCATTCCGCTCACTCATGTTCAAGTGGATCGCCAAATCCTTCGTTGTGAAATGGGCCCAATCCATTTTCCGAATGAGCGACTCAATTCGTTTAAATGTCTTAACGCTGATTTTTCCTTCTTGTAGTTTCTTTACGAATTCATTATCGTCCGTACGGTAGGAATAAACGAGCTCTTCATCCTTCCCCGCTGCATCAATCATCGTGCCATCTTCTTGAATAATGACAATTTCCTGCTTCCCTTTATCCTTCGACTCCCGAATGGCACGGTTTGCATTTACCTCAGCCGTAAAGACAGTTTGGCCAAAACCAATTCCGACAGCAACAGTCGAGTCCGCTTCGAGCGAAAGATAATTCACTATTTCCTTCAATGTCCGGATTTCCCGCTCCACTGCTCCTCTTGTACTAAAGATCACATACCGCCCATTTCCTTGTTCAATTAGCAAGCCATCCAATGTTTCACACAGTTGGATAAATGTTTTCTTTAAATGTAGCTCCAAATATTCCAGTTGGTAGGATTCCTTCATTTTTTCCTTTATGGCATCATACTCCACAATTTCAATCATGTTGAAACTGATTTGTGTGTCTTTGTAGTATGATGTCTTAATCTTTTCGAAGAACATCCGGATCGTCTGGTAGATTTCATTGCGTGAAGGTGATAGCCAATATGCCGGTACACCTGCCTCCCGCAAGCTTTCATAGACAGTCGGATAGCATGTTAACGCCACTTCAATTTCATTCCGTTTCCACAACCCGTAATGAAAATCCAATAATTCCTCCGCCTCAATCTCCACATCAAATTCTTTAATAAATGCCTTCCCCAGCTCCTTTTCCAACTGGGTAAATTCTTCATCAAAATGAAACGACGAAACCATATCTATGCTAACCCGTTCCGGAATTTTACCAATCTCATTGGAAAGATTCAAGATTCCCTTATAAATACTCAACTCGCTTGAATCGATAAATACAAACGCTTCGTTCATCCCCGTCGCATTGACTGCAATTTGATACGGGATATAGCCTGAAAACAGCCAAAAATCCACCGGTCTGTCCGGATTCAGTACGAAGTCTTTTACTTCATTCGTTTTCGAATAAATATACGGAACGAACTCTAACTCCTTTTCAATCTCTCTTGCCAACGTAAGAATCCTGTCGACCGACTGACTCGGACCAACCACCGCTACTTTGTACATGACATTACCTACTTTCTCAACGCCGATAAGCCCATTTTACTAGTAAACTTAAAATGGAGGAAATTCTTTTGCAACTTCGCCCGAAATAATATAACAAAAAGTATCGGGAGTGTGTCCTCACGATACTTTTGTCAATAAATTATTTTACTGAATCAGGAATTAAAGAATGATACGTTTTGCCACCCAAACGTTCCTGCAACTCGGCTTTCGCCTGTTCAATGATTGACGGGTTTTCCATAACTTGCAGCGCGGTGGACGCGATTACTTTCGCCGCCTGCAGCATCCCTTTATGCGCAATCGGCGTCGCTCCTTGCGACACGACCTGCCATGTATGGAGCGGAGTGCCGAGAGCAAAACAAGTTGTGAGACATTGCATCGTTGGCACGACCCAGCTGACATCCCCTACGTCCGTTGAGCCTGATAAAATGGCTTCCGTAGAGGAATGGGGCGGAATCAGATCGGCAATAACCTTTTCCTTCAGCTTTTTCACTGTTTCCCGGTCCCGTCCTGCATATGCATTGTTCAGATCTTCCTCTGACAACGTATTTCGGATCTCCTTCGCAAATTCCATATCCGTTTCATCATAGGATGGAACCCCGACATTCACTAGGTTTTCATACATCACATCAGCAAGGACAGAATTAGGAATCAGATTGGACGCAGTTCCCACAAATTCAACGTCAAACGTCGTCCCCGTCATCAATGAAGCGCCGCGTGCAATGTCATGAACCCTTTCGTAAAGCGATTCCACTTCATCCTTTTCCAATGCCCGGATCAAATAGACGACTTCGGCATTCGCCTGAACCACGTTCGGCGAAGTACCACCTGTATCCGTAACCGCATAATGGATTCGTGCGTCCGGCACCATATGCTCCCGTAAATAATTGACACCGACATTCATTAACTCCACTGCATCGAGCGCACTTCTACCTAAATGAGGCGTTGCTGCTGCGTGGGCGCTCTTCCCTTTGAACTTGAAGCGCGCAGAGTAATTGGCAAGTGTCTTCACATTCATGAGTCCTGATACATCCCAAGGGTGCCACGATAACGCGACATCTACATCGTCAAACAGACCAGCCCGCGACATGAAGGCTTTACCAGATCCATTTTCCTCTGCAGGGCAACCATAATAACGGACTGTCCCTTGCAAACCGTTCTGTTCTATATACTCTTTAACGGCGACAGCAGCTGCAAAGGCGCCTGTCCCAAGAAGATTATGGCCGCAGCCATGCCCATTTCCGTTCTCAACGACCGGATCATAATGGGAAAGTCCTTTTTTCTGACTGAGACCTGGCAAAGCGTCAAATTCACCTAAAATCGCGACGACCGGCTTCCCTGTCCCAAAACTCCCGAAAAAAGCGGTGCTAAGACCCGCGACTCCCTGCTCGACATGAAACCCTTCTTCTTCTAACGCCCCAATTAAGTAGGCGGATGATTGATGTTCTTCGAAGTACAATTCAGGTACTTCCCATATTTTATCGCTTAACGCAATGATTTTATCCTTTTTTTGTTCAATCAAATTTGAAATCGTTTTCATTGATTCCATCATTTATCTCTCCTTCTCTACATGAATTGCCGTTAGCGTTTATGCGTCAGCTTGAATTAGCTCGCCCTTCCGGAAATTCAACGTTAAAAGTGAAATCGTACAGATGATGGCGAAAATGATCAGCATCCAAAAAGCCGCATTATACGAACCGTTAAATGTCTGCACAATAAACCCGATAGCAAGCGGGGTAATAAAACCGGCTAGCTGACCTCCTGTATTCGCAATACCCATGCTTGTCCCCGTCACAGAGGATGGAAGCCTTTTCAAAATAATTGCCGGCAACAGAAGCATGACAAAGGAAATAAAGATAATCACAATCGTCTGGTATGCAACGAACATTGTCACACTTGGCGCATTGTACATGAGATATAGGAGGATACCGACAATAACACAAGAAATTGCGCCAACCACTTTTTCCTTGCCAAGCGGAAGTCTGTCGATGACATATCCAGCTAAAAACATCGCGAAAATCATCGCTAAACCTGGAATTGTTTGCACCCATCCAAGTGAAATCAAGTCAAGTCCTCTCACATTCACGAGGTACGTCGGCAACCATGTCGCCAAGCCCCAGTTAATGGCGTAAATGCTGTAATAGGCGATAAACAGATTCAACATGAGTGGCGTTTTTATAACTTGTTTGAAAATTCCTTGCTGGGAATCCCCTGCCGTTTTCATCTCCTCATCTTTAAGATTAGCAGGCAGTTTGATGAAGACCCAGAAGAGGATCGTGATAAGAATTCCAATACCACCGAGGATCAAGAACGATGTACGCCAACCTATCGTCGTCAGCATATAGGCGGAAAGAAGCGGTACAATCAGCGACACAATTCCTCCCGACGACAGCATGATCGACATGGCCCAAGCTCTTTTGTCGGCCGGAAACGTTTGTGATATCAATTTCGAGCTTGAAGGCTGGAATCCACCTTCCCCGATTCCGAATAAGAAACGGATGATCATCATCGAAGCCAATGACCACACTGCCCCAGTCAAAGCCGTAAAGATCGACCACATTAGAACGGAGAAGATAAGGACCCTTCTTGACCCCAATCTATCAGCCAACCAGCCGCCGGGAATTTGCATGAGCGCGTACCCTGCAAAAAAACTACTAAGAATCAATCCCGTACTGGTAGGATTTAATTGTAAATCCTTTGTTATGGACAGTACTGCGTAGTTAATAAAATAACGATCGAAATTCCCAATCGCCCATCCAATGAAAAGTAATAACAAAATCATATTTCTCTGTTTCACAGAAACCATAGGGAAACCTCCTTTTTTAGAACTTCCTGTTTTATTTTACGTATATTTAACGAAATGTACGTTATATCACTTACTATAAATTAGATTTAAAAGCGGTGCAACACTTTTCTATTCGCCGTATTCAAGAAATTCATTTCTCTCCTTCTATATATAAGTAGTCCAAAAAAAGAAGCTTCTATGTGAACGGATGTTTTCAGTCTTCAATTTTTAAAGATACAATTCATTCCACAGCAATAAAAAAGAGCTCAAGCTGAAATCGCTTTGAGTTCTACAAGATTGATAGTTAGATTCCTGAACAGCTGGCCAGCCGCTCCAAATGTCGAGTTTGTTCCCGTCGAGGTCATGCACATAGAAGTTTTCTTCGCTCTCTTGATGTTCTTCAATCGCGGTTATCGTCGCGCCGTTCGCTAGTAGTTCATCATAAAGGCGATGAAAATCTGTTACCTCAAGTGTGAGCGAACATTGTTCCTCGCCACCGATTTCCGTGAAATTCGAATTGACCAGCTCCTTGGCTTTTGCTGACTTCTGATTGTTCAGCTACCCATCACTGAGTAGGTTACCAAGTGTACTTGGCGTATCAATCAGACCTCCCCAGGTAAGAACGTAGTCTTTCCCCCCACCTATCTGCTTCATTTACTACATACGACCTTCAGCAGAAAGGGCTTTTTTTTGTCTAGCAAACTTACCCAATCGTACATAGCCTTATATGAAGTTCGTGTTCTTCAGACCGGAGGTTTGCCGTTCGCTTTCTTCAGATCCCACGTCACCATGGACACCCTTGCGTTAGGCTAGCCGCTACTTCCGCCTTCGCAGTTTGGGACTTGCACCCTATCCTATAGACTACGCCCATGCTGAGCACACTAGTAAAGTTCGTAAAGGTACACATTTACGAACACACAGTCAATAATGAGATATACAATAAAATATCGTTCGAAAACGTATTAAATCACTTTTCGAACGTCCGCCCGTTTATTTGTAACTTCCCGAACGGATTTGTACACTTTAATAAACAAACGTTCTTAAAGGGGTGTTCTATTTTGGAATCACGAAAGTTTGATTATGTAGTAATTCGACTTATACTTCGAACTTTTTTAACCATCCCACAAACAACTGGACTAATAGAAAATACCGTCTCCTGTTCTTCAACTAATGCCGTAAGTTCAACAAGAAGTTCTAATAAGTTCAATAGTATTTATCCTCTGTTTTATTTGTCACCTAAAATATTAATTCCATTTCTATCTATCTATCTATCTATCTATCTATCTATCTATCTATCTATCTATCTATCTATCTATCTATC
>NZ_JAWLIQ010000048.1:0-9577 GCF_033485175.1 Sporosarcina sp. YIM B06819
AATCGCCCTTCAGAGCAATTTTATTGATCCTCAAATTTGTCTAAACAAATTGTGTGATGGTTGACCCCTTTGATGTGAAGGCGTGATTCCTTCAGGTAAATCGCGAAAGGTCTACTGTTCTTGCTTTTGCGCTATGTATACGTATGTATACATATTTTCGAACGGTTAGCGGAAGGAAGAGAAGAAGGAAGAGTGATAGAGAGAAAAAATTCGTGAAGCTGTTACATTCGAAAGGCTCTTCACCTAGTGAAATTGCAACTCTTCTTGGTCTCCCGGTTTTAACAATTGAACAGTATTTGTCGAGTAGTGACTTTCTCGAAAAATCATAAAAGGTGAGGGGATTAGTAATGTTTCAAGAAGATGAACCGAACAGAATCAGTCATGAAAAGGAAATGAGCGCTCGTGCGTTATCCCGCGATATGTTTTTGATAGACCAAGCAATGTATCGGCAGGATGCTAGAGAGGAAGGCAGAGCTGAAGGGTTCAAGATAGGATATGCGGAAGCTATTGAAAAAGGTAAAGCAGAAGTTGGAAGAGAATTCACGCATATTTTATATGCAAAAGGGTATTCACTTGCTGAAATATCTGACCTTTTCAATCTTCCGCTTCCGGTAATTGAAGACTACTTGTCTTCGGGACAAAACTAGTGCATGAATAATACAAAGGGACTACCTACATTCACGGCAGTCCCTGCTTCTTACTTCTCCAATTCAATCACAATGTCATCCATGATAAATTCTTCTCGCCCAACGCCAGATTTTACGGGGATTGAAATTTCTTTCTCCTTGCCATCGGCCGTAATTTCGACGCCACCCGAATTCGTCTCATCGTGAATTCTGAAGGTGACATGAGGAGTGACAATGAGTTTTGTCGCATTCGGGTCTAGTTTTTCGAATGTTTTACTCCAACTTATCGTGTAGGCGTCTTTACCTGACCCGCCATTGCCTTCCCCAGTGTAGACGTTGCCTAAATCATCTTTAATTTCTAGTTCAATGTATGCCTCATGCCATTTATCTTGTACTTCCTGGGTTGCCTTTTGGTTGTAATGAACAATGAAAGACATTGGCGTGAATGCTACTTTCTCGATATTGACGGTTACACCATTTTTCTCAACACTTTGGTTAGTCAATTGGAATTGGCTGTCTATCGCTGGAAGTGAGAATGCAAATTTCCAATTGCCTTTGATTTTTTCACCTGTATCGGTTCGCAAGATGCTCCTTATTTTCCAGTTGATGTCGGCCATGTCTGATGTTAATCCGAAAGGAGTGATTTTGTCTAAGCCGACATAATGATAGTCATCTACTTTTGTAACGTGAGAGCTACCAGCTGCTCCAGTGGCACCTTTAATATCGGCCGAGCCCAAGTGTAATGTTGAGGGGGCCTCTCCCAAATCACGATCACTTTCAATGGAATAGGTGATAGCAACCGTTTCTCCGTCGAAAACCGCGTCATTAATCGTTATTTTAATACCGTTGCTATCTTGTGTCAGATTCATTTCGGTCGAATATTCCTTATAATTGTCGTACAGCCCCGTTTTTTCATTATCCAAGAACCTGAAAATATCTCCGATGATCGGAATGTTGCCCGCGTAAGCTGGGAACGTTAATCCTATTGTCACAGTAGATAAGCCCACAACTAAGGCAGCTGCCGCTACATTCATTTTCCAGCCCCTTCTCTTGTTCTTCTTGCTAATAGACTTCTTGAGTGCACTTTTCACTTTCGCCTTTTCGAATTCAGTGACTGTCATTTCCTCGAATTCATGGTCATCTACGTTCACATCATTCAACAATTCATAGATATCCTTCATATTCTACTCTCTCCTAACTCTAAAGTAGTGACCTTTTGATAGAGCTTCTTTTTTCCGCGGTATACGCGATTATCGATTGAAGTGTTGGTCAATGCGAGCTTTTTTGCAATTTCTTCTGTTTTTAAACCGAGGAAGAATTTCATGATAAATATTTCTCGGTCCACAGGTTCCAGTTGGTTGATGAGCTTGATTAATTCAGTACGGTCTTCCAATAAAATCAGTTCGTCCTCTGCAGACAAATCTGCATTCATATCCATATGCTCTGACGAAAACTCAACTTCTTTACTCGCTTTTCTGTAGTAATCAATTGCTTTAAACTTAGCGATGGTACAAATCCACTTTCTAAAATCCGTCGAATCACCTTTAAATTTTTTCGAATTGTTCCAGATGGATAGAAAAATATCGTTGATACATTCGTCGATAACACCTTGGTCGTTAAGAGGAATGAGAACCTTGTAGGTAATCCCCTTAATGATGGGTAAATAGGTATCCACGACAAATTCTAAGGCATCTTCTTTTTGTCGTTGTAGTCGTTTAATGAAATTCCCCTCGTTAGACGTCATATGATGATTCCCCTTAATTTGTTGTAAAAGCTTTTACACCTTATACAACGTGCTAGAAAATATTATCTCTCATATTGATGAAAAAAGAGCTATAAACCATGACGGTTTACAGCTCTTTGACGGGTTGTCCTATTATTCTGCTTGCTCATTTTTCAGCAAGTCGCGAATTTCTCTCAACAGTTCTTCTTTTGTATCAACTTCAGGTACTGCCGCTACTTCCTCGACAGGCTGCTCTTTCCGTTTAAGCTTCATCAATAGACGGAGTGCCATAAAGATTGCGAACGCAATAATGGTGAAATCGAAAATGTTTTGGATGAATATCCCGTATTCAATTTTTGCATCCATAAATGTATAGCTAAGTCCCGAGAAATCAATGCCTCCCATAAGAAGTCCAATAAGTGGTGTAATAATATTATCGACAAGTGATGATACAATTTTCCCGAATGCGGCACCGATAACAACCGCGACGGCAAGATCGATAATGTTTCCTTTTAGTGCAAACTCTTTAAAGTCTTTTAACATACGTCTCGCTCCTATTCTATCTGTCTTGCTATTGTACTGTTTAAGTGCATGAATACAATACCCTGGATGATAAATTACTAAACACGAAGAGGAGTTTATTGGTATGTTATTCTTCTTCTGCGCCTGTTGGAAACCAACGATAGACAGCCAAATCAACCCTACCGTTTTTCAAATGAACGCCTTCCATTTCGAGCAGCTCTTGTTGGTCGCCACCTGTGAGTGAAATTTCCCCTTTGATGTTAATAATACGGTGCCATGGCAACTGATATTTTTCGCTCATGGAATGGAGGATCCGGACAACTTGTCGTGCCCCACGTGGACTACCGGCAGCAGCGGCGACTTGGCCGTATGTCATAACATGTCCAGTCGGAATTCCTTTGATGATGCGTATGACGCGCTCTGTGAATTCGTTCAAAATCGTAACCCCCTTACATACAATAGTTAAATGGCGTCAGATACGGATTGGTCTTTTCTTATCCAGCCAATACGTGTAAATTGTGATTACAATGGTAAGCCATAATGCGCTAATCGTGAATCCGCCAATAATATCGCTTGGGTAATGAACGCCCAAATAGATGCGGCTGATGCTAATGGTGAGAATCATAAAGGCCGTGAACAGCAACAGCATAACGCGACCCATTGCTGTTTTGATAAAGCCCCAAGCGATAAACGCGATAATGGCGTATAAGCTAAAGGAAATCATAGCGTGACCACTTGGAAAGCTGAAACCATGTGCGTCTAGGATACGATGGATGTCTGGTCGCTCTCTTTTAAAATAAAGTTTAAGCAAGCTGTTGAACAATGGTGTTCCAGTCACAACAATAAGCAATAACCACGCTTGAGGACGAGCACGCAGTCCGAAGTAAAGAATGACAACGAGGAGCAAAGCCATTGGAACAACGACGTAACCAGAGCCCATTGTTGTAAAGACTTTGAGAATGGCAGTTAGCCACGGCGCTTCTAATCCTTGAACAAAGGCAATGGCAGTTGTGTCAAAGGAGGCTATCGAGTTGTTGCCTACTGTCGTTGCGATATAGATAAATGTAATAGCTAAGCCAATACAAAGAATCAATGCAAATGAAATTTTACGCATAGTTAGCCACCTTTCAGTTGCGATTTATTCTATACTATTTTCCTGAATAAGGGTAGTTGCACAATGCTAATTCTCTTGAAAAGGTGCTACACTAGAAAAAAATACTATTAAAAGGACCGATTATGATACTTTTTCTTCTATTAATAGGCGCATACATGCTTGGCACTGTATTGACGGCCTCCATCATTAGCAAGTTCTTTTATAAGAAAAACATTCAGGTAGAAGGCAGCGGCAATCCGGGTGCACGAAATGCAGGTCGGGTGTTGGGCAAAAAGGCGTTTGTGGCGACCTTTATAGGGGATGCGCTGAAAGGGGCAGTTGCGGTGCTCGTCGCAAGATGGCTCGGTTTCGTAGCACCCGTAGAATTGCTAGCTCTTTTCGTCGTCATGCTCGGGCATAACTATCCTTTGTGGTTACGATTTCGCGGAGGAATGGGTGTTTCAACATTTATCGGCGGCATGCTGGCGTTCAATCCCTTGTTGTTTGCTGTTTTTGTTGGACTGTTTGTTGTTGTGTATCCGTTTCTTAAAAGCTTCACGGTTGCAGGACTTAGTGCAGTCGTTTGTATGCCGATTATCGTGTTAATATTTTCATATGGTATGCCTACATTTCTCATGGCCTGTTTGGTAGCGGGCCTACTGTTATTTGCCCATCGGGAAGATATAAAAGAAAAATTACACTCGAGGAGATGAAATAAATGAAAGAGCTACAAACAAGTAATGATTGGCAAAGCGTATTAGAACAGTCCAAAGAGACACAGCTATTCGTATTGAAGCACAGCACGACTTGTCCGGTTAGTACAGCTGCTTATCGTGTATTTGATTCATTTGAAACAGATATTCCAAAATATTTCTTGAGAATCCAAAACAATCGTTCCATTTCTAATGAAATCGAAAGTGATCTAGGCGTTCGTCATGAGTCACCACAGTTGTTTTTGTTGAAAGACGGAAAAGCGCTGTGGCAGGCTACTCACTATGCAATTAGTAAGTCAAAAATTAACAAAGCTTTAGAAAATCTAGAGGGAAATGAATAACAAGTAAATAGAATGTGACTGGGGGAGTTAATGTTGCGTTTACAGAACAAAACTGCAGTTATTACAGGTGGGGCGAATGGAATTGGGGCTGTTGCTGCCGCACTTTTTGGTCAACAAGGCGCACAAGTAGCAATTCTCGATTTTGATGAACAAGCGGGGGAAGCTAAGGCACAAGAATTACGTGATACAGGGGTAGATGCAGCGTTTTTCAAAGTAGATGTTTCGGATAACGATCATGTCAAAGAGGCAGCGAGTCAGGTCATTGACAAGTTTGGCAAAGTGGATATCCTCATTAACAATGCAGGTATTACAAAGGATGCGATGCTATTGAAATTGGACGCCGCAGATTTTAAACAAGTCATTGATGTCAATTTAACGGGCGTATTCAACTGTACACAAGCCTTCTTGCCGACAATGCTTGCTCAGGGTAAGGGGAAAATCATTAATACATCGTCCATTGCGGGAACGGGTGGTAATGTGGGGCAAACAAATTATTCGGCGTCGAAAGCGGGCGTCATTGGCATGACAAAAACGTGGGCGAAAGAATTTGGGCGCAAGGGCATCAATGTTAATGCTGTCGCACCGGGTTTCATTGAGACTGATATGATTGGTACGATACCAGAGAAAGTGATGGGGCAGATTAAATTGCTGACACCCTATACACGACTTGGTACACCTGAAGACATCGCAAATGCTTACTTATTTTTAGCTTGTGACGAATCGGACTTTATTAATGGAACGGTATTGGAAGTGGATGGCGGTATGTTGAAGTGAATTTCATTGTGAAACATGGCTATTCCTCAAAATAGGAATGGTCTTTTTATTTAGAGCAAATAAAGTCCTTGTGAATGAATTCACAACAAGTGACATTTATCATCTCGTACGTTATGACATTTATGTCTTCTGTGAAGTTTGAAAGTTCTTTACTATGAGAGTAAGAAGTAAGCGAGCGAAAAACATCCAACTAGGGAGGATAACATACCATGAGTAAAGAAAAAACGAAGCAGTTGCACAAAGATGTTGCCCCTTTTGCCAAATCAGATCAAAAGAAAAGTATTATGCAGATTATTAACACGGTACCTCCATTTTTACTATTATGGTTTTTGGCATACCAGAGCTTGTCCGTGTCGATTTGGTTGACACTCGGAATTGCGGTTCTTGCATCGGGATTTGTCATCCGCACGTTCATCATTTTCCATGACTGCACGCACGGTTCATTCTTCAAGGATAAAAAGGCGAATGACATTGTAGGTACAATGACTGGCGTGTTGACGCTGTTTGCTTATGAAAAGTGGAAACGTGAACATTCTATCCACCATGCAACAAGCTCGAATCTCGATAAGCGCGGTGTTGGTGATATTTGGGTTATGACCATTGACGAATACATTGAGGCATCGAAATGGCAGCGTTTTGTTTATCGTTTGTACCGTAACCCGTTAGTAATGTTTGGAATTGGTCCACTGTATCTTGTGCTGATTTCAAGTCGTTTTAATCGCAAGGATGCGCGAAAGAAAGAGCGTAATAATACGTATTTGACGAATGTAATTCTTGTTGCCTTATATTCAGGTATGATTTTACTCGTTGGCTGGCAGGCATTCGTGATTGTTCAAGGGTCTATCATGTTCATCGCAGGGGCACTTGGTATTTGGTTGTTCTATATCCAGCATACGTTTGAAGACTCGTATTTCGAAGAGGAATCTGAGTGGGATTATGTCAAAGCAGCTATTGAAGGCAGCTCGTACTACAAATTGCCACGTGTGTTGCAGTGGGCAACAGGTAATATTGGTTTCCACCACGTGCATCACTTGGCACCACGTGTACCGAACTACAATTTAGAGCTAGCACATGAGAAGACACCACCTCTTCATCAAGCAACAACAATTACTATTAAAACAAGTTTGGAATCGATTAGCTTCCGCTTGTATGATCCAGAACGTAAAGGGTTTGTTGCTTTTAAAGACGTTAAGCATCTTGTGAAGTCAGCGAAAGATTCGATTGATTTGAAACCGAAGCGCACAAGCCTGAATGTAAAATAAATTGATAACCAGTCATCTCTTTTATGGGGTGGCTGGTTTATTTTCGTTCAGCAGAAGACCCCTGCTGAATGAAAATAAAGCCTCCGGCGGATGTCACAGATTTTGAAAGGAGTCAATCGAGCAAGCTCGATTCAAAATCTGGACGCAATTACGCCTCAGCGTAATTGATTTTGCTATAATGGAAGTAACTTCATGTAGGACGGTGAATGAACAATATGCAAAGTTGGTATAGTATTTTCCCGAGAAATCCGTTGCTTAGTATTTATGCGTGGGTCATTTTTTGTTTTTTGCCGTTCTTTTTCATTTTTAGATCATCATCGCCAATTGAAATTTCTATTGGTATATCGCTATTATTGCTATTCTTTTTGTCATTCCGCTTTTCATTCAAATCAAAAAGTGGGCTTGTCTACATGTGGCTCAGTTTTGAAATGACGATTAATATTGGGATGACGCTATTGTTTGGCTATGTGTACTTATCTATTTTTACTGCGTTTTTCATTGGAAATATCCGGAATCCGGTTGGCTTTTTTATCATCTATGGACTACATATTGCATTCACGGTAGGTGCGATTGTGGCGGGCTTTTTCATCGACATCGAATTATTTCTTCCGCAAATCCATTTCATCCTTATTTCTGTTATTGGAACGGTGCTGTTGCCGTTCAATTTGTATAATCGCAATAAACGAGAAAACTTGGAGGGGCAATTGGAGGATGCGAAAGAACGGATTTCAGAGTTAATTATCCTGGAGGAACGTCAACGGATTGCCCGTGATCTCCATGATACGCTTGGGCAGAAGTTATCGCTAATTGGTCTAAAGAGTGATTTGGCGGGGAAATTGGTATCGCGTGATCCGCAAGCAGCGGAAAGGGAGTTGCATGATATTCGGCAGACAGCCAGTACAGCGTTGAAGGAAGTACGTGAGTTGGTGGCGGATATGCGTGCGATGAAGCTGGAAGATGAATTGATGCGTATTCGGCAAATTTTGAAGGCAGCTGAAATGGATTTCACGGTTGTTGGTGATCCAGCGTTTACGAATATTCCAGTGATTGTCGAAAATGTGTTGAGCATGTGCTTGAAGGAAGCTGTGACGAATGTTGTCAAGCATAGCTATGGGACGTCTTGCCGTATTGTATTTGAGCAATTGCCGAATGAATTCGTTATTAGTGTGGAAGATAACGGAATTGGTATTACCAGGGGCGGAGAAACGTCGCCAGGCAATGGGTTGAAAGGGATGCGAGAACGGCTTGAATTTATAAATGGTAGCCTGCGAATAGAGGGCGGTGAGGGCACGAAGTTGTCGATTCGAGTTCCCGTCATTATTAAACATATTATGGAGGGAAATTGACATGATACGTATTGTTATTGCAGAAGATCAAGGAATGATGCTCGGTGCACTCGGCTCATTGCTCAATTTGGAAGAGGATATGGAAGTTGTCGGCAAGGCAAAGAACGGGGAAGAAGCGGTTGCGTTAGTGAAGGAGCAACAGCCGGATGTATGTATTATGGACATTGAAATGCCTGTGATGACGGGGCTTGATGCAGCGGAGGCGTTACGAGGCGATGACTGTAAAATTATTATTTTGACGACGTTTGCTCGGACAGGTTATTTTGATCGTGCTCGGAAAGCAGGCGTACGCGGTTATTTGTTGAAGGATAGTCCAATCGAGGAGCTGGTCAGTTCCATTCGAACGATTATGGATGGCCGGCGGATTTATGCACCGGAGCTCGTCGACATTGCGTATGGAGATGACGAAACGGAAAACCCGCTGACAGAGCGCGAGAGCCAAGTGTTAGGGCTCATCGCGGATGGCAAGACGACAAAAGAAATTGCAGGGGAGTTGTATTTGACGCCTGGGACTGTACGTAATTATATTTCCACGATTCTTGAAAAGCTTGGTGTGGGGAATCGGATTGAAGCGATTTCACGCTTTAAGGATAAAGGTTGGTTTAAATGAATAGTTGTTTGTGGGAGCCGACAGAAATGTCGGTTTTTTTGCGTGGAAATGGGTGTGGCGGTCATAACCCCTCTATTAGAAAGCGTTCACAATATGGTATGATTTATTTGAATATTGAGAGTCCGTGCAAGGGGGCTGACAGCAGTTAAAAATATTTTATAAAAATTTGTGAACGAACGTTTGTTTCAAGTTGCGAAAGGGTAAATAAACTAAAACCAGTTAATTCGTCTGTTAAAAAAGCGAGGTTTTAGTCAATGATTACGTCGATGAAAGTAATGTTAAAACCAAATAACAAGCAGCTTTCAAAACTATTTCAATACGCAGGAACAAGTCGATTTACTTACAACTGGGTATTGGGTCAACAGCAAGAAAACTATAAAAATGGTGGAAAGTTTTTATCAGATAATCTGTTGAGAAAACGTTTCACACAGCTAAAAAAAGTAGATGATTATCACTGGTTGACGGGCATTAGCAATAACGTACCAAAGCAAGCGATAAAAGATGCTTGCGGTGCCTACAAAAAATTCTTCAATGGGAAAGCGAAGCATCCAACATTCAAATCGAAAA
>NZ_JAWLIQ010000049.1:0-9281 GCF_033485175.1 Sporosarcina sp. YIM B06819
AGGTCACACCCGTTCCCATCCCGAACACGGAAGTTAAGCTCTTCAGCGCCGATGGTAGTTGGGGGTTTCCCCCTGCAAGAGTAGGACGTCGCCGGGCGCAAGGTCATTGCCAATAGGTAGTGGCTTTTTTTATTGTCTAAAATTAAAAACTGTGAAAGCCGTTGCTGAAAAGTGACGGTTATTTTTGTGTTTATTTTTAAAAGATGAGGAATAATTGGTTGATCATCATAAAATAATCCGGAAAATACAGAGTTGCAATTAAAAGCTGGAAGTTGCAATTAGAGTCATGAAGTTACAATTAGAATTATGCTCGGTTATTTTCCGTTGGAATTCTGTGAAGGGTGTTTATTAAATTTACAATTAACATCGTTTGTAACACTTTTTATTAGCATGCATGATTCGCACGATGAAAGGGTATAGGTATATTGCTACTGTTAATGTGGCAGGGATTGTTGTTTCTACATTTGGTTATGGATGAGGTGTTATAATAGGAACAAAGAGTAAAGAAAGGGAAGTTGTTTAAATGAGTCAAAAGAAGACGGTATGGTTTGAAGTGGGAGAAGAAGAAAGTATTGATGATTGTTTGAAAAGAATGGCAGCCGATGGATACATGGTTGCTGGGAGGAAGGAAGAGCCGCTGTTTACGGAAGTGAATGGCCAATACGTTCCAGTACGACAACTAATTAAATTTAAAGGGATATTAGCAGACGAATAAATTAATAAAAAGACGAACGATGAAAAAACTTAATATAATATTGTTCGGTTTTTACCGTTGACGAATGCACTTAGTCTTGTTAAAATGTGTAGTGTAAACAGAATCCCCATATATACTGAGGAATTGGCCTTAGTGTTTCTACCAGGGCACCGTAATGCCCGGACTATGCGGGAAAGCAAATTTTCAGGAATCGTAGCGAAGGATGTGTGGGTACCAATGGGTGCATTCATCTTAACGCATATGTTAACGTCCTTGAATAATCTGCTTTTCACGCGTGGTGAAGAGCGGTTTATTCAAGGACGTTTTAATTTTAATCAGCAGAAAGTCCTGCTATTGCAACTACGCTAGGGCATAGTTGGCTTTATTCTAATTAATGAACTGTAATTATAAAGGAGCGGATTATAAGTGGAACCGAAAATCGGCGTAATCATGGGAAGCAAGAGTGACTGGGAAACGATGAAACATGCGTGTGACATTTTGGACGAGCTTGCTGTTCCGTACGAGAAGAAAGTCGTCTCAGCGCATCGTACGCCTGATTTTATGTTTGAGTATGCAGAACAAGCTCAAGGACGTGGTATACAGGTAATTATCGCTGGTGCAGGTGGTGCAGCTCATTTACCTGGAATGGTTGCAGCGAAAACATTACTTCCTGTGATTGGCGTACCGGTTCAGTCAAAAGCGCTGAATGGCATGGATTCCCTACTGTCGATTGTTCAAATGCCAGGTGGGGTACCGGTTGCTACGGTTTCAATTGGCAAAGCAGGCGCTGTGAATGCGGGTCTACTAGCTGCTCAGTTTTTAGGGGTTAATAATTCAGAATTAATGAAACGTCTTGAAGAACGTCGTCAGCAAATGCGTGATATTGCATTGGAAAGTAGCGGTGAGTTAGTATGAAAACCATTTTACCAGGGCAGACGATTGGCATTATTGGTGGAGGCCAACTGGGGCGGATGATGGGGCTTGCTGCGAAAGAGGCTGGATTCAAAATTGCTGTGCTAGATCCTGTTATGGACTCTCCTTGTGGTCAAATTGCTGATATTCGAATTGTTGCTCCTTATAACGATGAAGCGGCACTCGAGGAGCTAGGTGAGGTCAGTGACGTTATCACTTATGAGTTTGAAAACATTGATTATGAAGGCTTAAAAAGGCTTACGCAAATTGCGCATGTACCACAGGGGGCAGAGCTTGTTCGGATTACACAGAACCGAATGAATGAAAAGGCTGAAATCAAAGCATCAGGTGCACCTGTTGCTAACTATGTGACAGCACTGACATTTCAAGAGCTGACAACCAAAATTGCAGACGTAGGCTTCCCATGTATCGTTAAGACGGCATTTGGCGGTTATGATGGAAAAGGGCAAGTGAAGATTGATTGTGAAGAAGATTTGCATGAAGCGGAATCACTATTTAAGCATTCAGCATGTATCGCAGAAGCGTTTGTACCATTTATAAAAGAAATCTCAGTCATCATACAACGTAATGCGGCAGGCCAATCTTATTGCCTACCTGTTGCTGAAAATATTCATAAAAACCATATCTTACATGAATCAATTGTACCTGCGCGAGTAGATCGGAAGGTCATTGCACAAGCTGAAGAGGCAGCGACGAAAATTGCTGATTATCTTGAACTTGTCGGGACATTGGCAGTTGAAATGTTTGTGCTTGAAAATGATGCGATCATCATTAATGAATTAGCACCACGCCCTCATAACTCAGGTCATTATTCAATTGAAGCTTGTAATGTTTCACAGTTCCAGCAGCATATACGTGCTGTTTGCGGCTGGCCGCTTCGCATGCCGAAACTATGGGCGCCATCTATTATGGTCAACGTACTCGGTCAACATGTAGCGCCGCTCAAAAAGGTCGTTACGAATCACCCTGATTGGTCGATTCACCTATATGGAAAAGCAGAAGCAAAAGATAATCGTAAAATGGGACATGTGACCATTATGACGGACAACATTGATGATTTGCTTGAAGAAATTGAATCCACAGGTATCTGGGCTTAATAGGGGGAGACTTATGATCGAGTGTCATTTTTGGCAGACAACAGATCTGATTTTCAAACGGCTCCGTCCTGATTGAAAAATTGACGGTCGCTTTTCTACATTTCAATATTTTAGAGAAAAACTAATCTAATTCCATTTGGGAGGAAAAAAGACATGACGAAAGTAAACGTATACGTAACACTCCGTGAAAGTGTTGTTGATCCACAAGGAATTGCAGCAAAAGAAGCGCTTCAAGCGATAGGTTACCAGGAAGTCGAAAACGTCCGCATCGGAAAATTGATTGAACTAGAACTAGCGGGTTCAGAGACAGAAATCGATGCACGTGTCAAAGAAATGTGCGACAAGCTTTTGGTCAATAAAGTTATCGAAGATTACCGATACGAAATCGGGGAGGTCGCGGGCAAATGAAGTTCGCTATTCTAGTTTTTCCGGGATCGGGCTGTGACATCGATATGCATCACGCGGTAAATGAAGTACTAGGTAAAGACGCACAATATGTTTGGCATACAGATGCAAATCTTGAAAAATTTGATGCGGTACTTATTCCAAGCGGCGCGTCTTATGGCGATTATCTGCGTCCAGGTGCACTAGCACAAAGCTCGCCAGCCATTGTTAGCTTAAAAGCATTTGCAGCGTCAGGCAAACCGGTACTAGGCGTAGGTAACGGCTTCCAAATTCTTGCGGAAGCAGGTCTGCTACCAGGTGCTTTCCTGCGCAACAAAGGATTGAAATTTAGATCAGGTAAGGCGAAACTGACAGTTCACAATACAGAATCGAAATTTACGGCTGATTATGACAAGGGACAAGAAATTGCAATTCCATTTGCACATGAATTCGGCAACTATTATGTAGATGAAAAAACTGTAGCAGAACTAAAAAATACCAACCGTATTGTCTTTACATATGCGGATGGGAATGTTGATGGTAGCACAGAAGCCATTGCTGGTGTGTTGAATGAACAAGGAAATGTACTTGGCATGATGCCACTTCCTGAACGTGCAGTTGAGGAAATTATCGGAGGTACAGATGGAATGCCTCTATTCAATTCAATCTTAAAAAGGTGGAGTGAAAATAATGTCAGCCAAGCATGAACCGAACACACAGCAAATTAAAGATGAAAAGCTATACCTACAAATGGGGATGACCGACGAAGAATTTGAACGTGTAGAAAAAATGTTGGGTCGTCTTCCGAACTATACGGAAACGGGTCTGTTCTCTGCTTTATGGTCCGAACATTGTTCATATAAAAGTTCTAAACCAGTACTTCGCAAATTTCCAACTGAAGGAACACGCGTCCTTCAAGGTCCAGGTGAAGGTGCTGGGATTGTAGATATTGGCGATAATCAAGCAGTTGTTTTCAAAATGGAATCACATAACTCACCGTCTGCTATCGAACCGTTCATCGGTGCAGCAACAGGTGCAGGTGGAGTTTTACGTGATGTTTTCTCTATGGGATCTCGCCCTGTAGCACTTGTTAACTCATTACGCTTTGGAGATTTAACAGATGCTCGGGACCGTTTCTTGTTCGAAGAAGCGGTTGCGGGGATTGCAAGTTACGGAAATATCATTGGTATTCCAACAATTGCGGGCGAAGTTCAGTTCGATAACTGTTATTCAAAACGTCCACTTGTCAATGCGATGGCTGTTGGTTTATTAAACCATGAAGACATTCAAAAAGGTGTTGCTTCTGGTGTAGGGAATACAGTGATGTATGCGGGCGCTACAACAGGCCGTGATGGAATTCACGGAGCAACAATGTCTTCAGCTGAAGTATCGGTTGATGAAGATACAGCACCACCAGTTATGCAAGCAGGGGATCCTTTCCTTGAGAAGCTCGTGATGGAAGCTTGTCTTGAGCTTGTAAAATCAGATGCGTTAATCGGAATTCAAGATATGGGTGCGGCGGGACTTACTTCGTCAGCAGCTGAAATGGCATCAAAAGCGGGTTATGGTGTAGAGTTAAATCTTGATTTTGTGCCACAACGTGAAGAAGGCATGACGGCGTATGAAATGATGCTGTCAGAATCTCAAGAGCGTATGCTCATCGTTGTTAAAAAAGGCCGTGAACAAGAAGTGACGGACTTATTTGCAAAGTATAACGTTGAAGCAGTGTCAATCGGTACAGTGACGGATGACAAAATGCTACGTTTACTTCATAAAGGTGAAGTAGTTGCGGAAGTATTGGCAGATGCACTTGCTGAAGATGCGCCAGTTTACCATAAAAAATCTGAGGAACCTGCTTACTTCAGAGAGTTCCAAGCACAAGAAATGACAGAGCCTGTCGTGCAGGATTTGACTGCAACATTGAAGGATTTATTGCAACGTCCAACAATTGCGTCTAAAGAATGGGTTTATAATCAATTCGATACACAAGCGCGTTCAAATACAATCGTTGCACCAGGTTCGTCTGCAGGTGTTATTCGTGTAGATGGAACGAATAAAGGACTTGCAATGACATCTGACTGTAACTCACGTTTTGTTTACCTTGATCCAGAAACAGGTGGGAAAATTGCTGTTGCTGAAGCAGCGCGCAATCTAATTTGCTCTGGTGCAGAACCAATTGCAATTACAGACTGCTTAAACTTTGGTAGTGCGGATAAGCCAGAAGTATTTTGGCAGCTTGAGAAATCGGCTGATGGTATTTCTGAAGCTTGCATCAAGTTGAATGCACCTGTTATTAGTGGGAACGTTTCTTTATCAAACGAAGTGAACGGTGTTCCAATTTATCCAACACCAACGATTGGTATGGTTGGTTTGGTTCATGACTTATCACATGTAACGACTACAGCATTCAAACAAGCTGGCGATACAATCTACGTGCTTGGCGAAGCGGGTCTTGATTTTGGAGGCAGTGAACTTCAACAAATGATGGATGGTACAATTTCTGGTCAAGCGCCAGCAATCGATCTTGACGTTGAAGCGGCGCGCCAAAAGGCACTTTTGACAGCGATTCAAGAAGGACTTGTTCAATCTGCAACAGATCTATCTGAAGGTGGCTTTGCCATTGCGCTTTGCGAAAAAGCATTCGATGCAGAAGGTCTTGGCGCAGAAGTAACAATCGCAGGATCTGCTGTTACGGCATTGTTCAGTGAAACGCAATCTCGTTTCCTTGTCACTGTTAAAGAAGAAAATACAGCAGCGTTTGAAGCAGCTGTAGCAGATGCTATTAAAATCGGTTCGGTAACAGCAAGTGATCGAGTTGTTATCAATGGTGAAAATGGCGTGTTAATTGACGGGGCGGTTGAAGAATTCCGTTCTGCTTGGAAAGGGGCTATCCAATGCTTGCTGAACTCAGAGGCCTAAACGAAGAGTGCGGTGTGTTTGGCATTTGGGGTCATGTAGATGCGGCGCAGATCAGTTATTATGGTCTGCACGCCCTGCAACACAGAGGGCAAGAAGGCGCTGGTATTGTAACGAAAGACGGTAAAAAGTTGCACGTCATTAAAGGCGAAGGCCTCGTCAACGAGGTGTTTTCAGGTAATGAGATTGAAAACTTAAAAGGTAATGCTGCCATTGGGCAAGTGCGTTATTCGTCCGAAAATGGTCGAGGCATTGAAAATGTTCAGCCACTTGTTTTTCGTTCGACGACGGGCAGTCTTTCGGTTGCTCACAATGGTAACATTGTCAATGCGGTTGAATTGCGTGAGCACCTTGAACGTCAAGGTAGTATTTTTCAAACGAATTCAGATACAGAAGTACTTGCACATTTAATTAAGAGAAGTAGTGGTTCTTTAAATCAACGTGAACGTGTGAAAAAAGCATTGGCGATGTTAAAAGGAGCTTTTGCCTTTGTTATCTTAACGGATGACGGGCTAATGGTTGCACAGGATCCGAATGGTTTACGTCCACTGTCGCTTGGGAAAATGGGCAATGCATGGGTTGTTGCATCTGAAACATGTGCGTTCGATATTATTGGTGCTGAATGTATTCGTTCAGTTGAACCGGGCGAACTCATCATCATTAATGATAAAGGGCTTCATTCAGAGCGTTTTGCACCTGCCGCTGATTCGGCAATGTGTTCAATGGAGTATGTCTATTTTGCACGTCCTGATTCGGATATTGATGGCATTAATATTCACTCGGCACGTAAACGTTGCGGTAAACAGCTGGCGCGTGAAATGGCTCATATTGAAGCAGATGTTGTCACAGGTGTACCGGATTCAAGTATATCAGCGGCAATTGGATTTTCTGAGGAAAGTGGCATACCGTATGAACTAGGACTGATTAAAAGCCGTTATGTAGGCCGTACATTCATCCAGCCTTCACAGGAACTACGTGAACAAGGCGTTAAAATGAAGCTGTCTCCTGTGCGTCAAGTTGTCAGTGGTAAGCGGGTTATCGTGGTGGATGATTCGATTGTTCGTGGAACAACGTCTAAACGTATTGTGAGGATGTTAAGAGAGGCAGGGGCAACAGAAGTTCATGTTGTCAGTGGGTCTCCGCCACTTGTTAGCCCTTGTTTTTATGGGGTTGACATTAGTACAGATTCAGAGCTAATTGCAACGAATCGAACAGTGGATGAAATTCGCGAGCTCATTGAAGCAGACTCGTTAACATTCTTGTCGCCAGAAGGCATGCTTAAAGCGATTGGTCGTTCAGATAGTATGAAAAATTGTGGACAATGTTTGGCTTGTTTCACTGGAGAATATCCTACGGAAATCTATTCAGATACAGTTTTACCACATAAAAAAGAAATCGTTTGATAGGGAGGCTTTTGCATGTCGAAGGCATATGAAAATGCAGGGGTAAATATTGAAGCTGGCTATGAGTCAGTTGAACGGATGAAGTCACATGTTGCACGTACTGCTCGTAAAGGCGTTGCAGGAACGTTTGGCGGTTTTGGCGGGATGTTCGATCTTTCAGCGCTCGATTATAAAGAGCCAGTTCTTATTTCAGGTACAGATGGTGTCGGAACAAAGTTGAAGCTGGCGTTTATGGCAGATAAGCATGACACAATCGGTATTGACTGTGTTGCTATGTGTGTCAATGACATTGTTGCACAAGGTGCAGAGCCACTTTATTTCCTCGATTATATCGCACTTGGCAAAGCAGTACCTGCAAAGGTTGAAGCGATTGTTAAGGGAATTGCGGATGGTTGTGTCCAATCAGGAGCAGCATTAATCGGTGGAGAAACGGCAGAAATGCCAGGCCTTTATGAAGTCGATGAATATGATTTGGCTGGCTTTGCAGTCGGTGCATGTGAAAAAAGCAAAATTGTCACAGGCGAGAAAGTCGTTGCAGGCGATGTGATTGTTGGGATTGCTTCAAGTGGTATTCATTCAAACGGCTATTCTTTGGTCCGTAAAATTGTTCTTGAAGATAACGGCTATGCAATTGATGGTGTTATTGATGGCTACGAGGATCTTGGAACGGTTGGCGATGCACTTCTTGAGCCGACAAAAATCTATGCGAAGCCTGTTCTACAAATGCATCAGGAATTAGACGTCCATTCTATGGGCCATATTACGGGTGGGGGATTCTTCGAAAACTTGCCACGTATGTTTGCAGATGGATTTGGAACAGAAATCGACCTTGGTTCATGGCCAGTACTTCCAGTATTCAACATGCTGAAAGAAAAAGGCGAGCTGTTGGATAAAGATTTGTACAGTGTCTTCAATATGGGTGTTGGCTTTGCCGTAGCACTTCCAGCAGATCAAGCAGATCGTGCGATTGCCATTGCACAACAACATGGTGAAAAAGCGTATAAAATTGGACGTGTAGTAGCGGGTGAAGGTGTTACATTCACAGGCGACCATGACGGAAGTCTTGCCAAATGACTCGTAAAATAAAAATTGCCGTTTTCGCATCTGGAAGCGGCAGTAATTTTGCAGCAATTGCTGAAGCCTGTAAACTTGGTGAGCTTAACGCTGAAATCGTCCTAATGGTGACGAATAAGCCCGAAGCCTATGTTGTAGAGCGTGCTAAACAAGCAGGTATTCCAGTTGCAGCATTTCGACCAAAGGAATTTAACTCAAAAGATACATACGAAGAAGCGATTCTTGAAGCGCTTCGTGCTTCCGGGGCAGAATGGCTTGTCTTGGCAGGCTATATGCGCCTAATTGGACAACCGTTACTAGAGGCGTATCCTGCTAATATCGTCAATATCCATCCATCCTTATTGCCATCGTTCCCAGGAATCGATGCCATTGAACAAGCAGTCGAGCATGGCGTCAAAGTAACAGGCGTCACAGTTCACCTAGTCGATGAAGGAATGGATACAGGGATGATTTTGGCGCAACGTGCTGTCGATGTTGTCGATGGCGATGTAAATAAAACAGCAGAAGCGATTCATGCTGTTGAACATGATCTATATAAAGAAACATTAAATAACCTTTTTAGCCGGTAACTATTTACCGGCTTTACTTATATATTTATGTGTAATTTTGGACATTGTGATAATTTGATGTTCTATTATTGTTGATTGTAGCGTAAGGCGGCGACTCCAGCGGGAACAGCGCGAGCTGAAGACCCTTGGTGGAAGGCAGTCTAAAGACGCCGCGTCCTGCGGCAACGACTGCATGACCCACTTCGTGTGGGTCCAAGCCGTGCCCGCGGAA
>NZ_JAWLIQ010000050.1:0-4048 GCF_033485175.1 Sporosarcina sp. YIM B06819
TATCTGCAATAAAACCACTGGCAATGATGAAAGGAAAAATCATCTTTTCATTGAAATTCAAATTTCGTACCATTGCAAGCACAATTGGCGTGAGTATGAGAGCAGCCCCGTCATTTGCGAACAACGCAGCAACAACTGCACCCAAAAGGCTGACATACACAAACATACGAATACCGCTACCTTTGGCTAATCTGGCCATATGAAGCGCAGACCATTCGAAAAATCCGATTTCGTCTAAGATTAACGAGATGATAATAATCGCTATGAAAGCAAGCGTAGCATTCCATACAATCCCCGTTACGTCTATAACATCCTGAAAATTAACTACGCCTACTAATAAAGCGACTACTGCACCGATACAGGCAGACCATCCAATCGATAAGTTTCTAGGCTGCCAAATGACAAATATCAGTGTGATTATGAAAATCAATAATGCGATAATAACTGAAGTCAACGTTCGTTCTCCCCCTTACTCACAACAAATGCGCAATCCTTGCGCCTCCAATTCAGTTACTAATCCTTCTTGTCCGGGAAGATGCCCAAGGATACCTTGTATAAACGGATAATCTTCATGATCTTCATTGATTGAGTAGAAGATCCACTTTCCTTTACGCGTTTCTTTCACCAACTCAATATCCCTTAGTTTACGCAAGTGCTGGCTAATCGCCGGTTGACTCATTTTGAAAATTTCTACGAATTCACAGACGCAACAGTCATGAGATTGCAACAATTTCATCATCGTCAAACGCGTTTGATCCCCAAGCAATTTCAACAGTTGTGATGCCCTTTGCATATCTGTCGTCACAGTTTTATTCATAGACCATCCCTCCATTTCTCTACTATCATATAATCATATGCCTATATACGCAAGTGTGTTAATCATTTAAGAGAAGAAAAATTAAATAAGATGCTTGATTCCAAACAATTCCAATCTGTTTAGAACCGAGCACCTTATGTAGTGGAACAAAACGCTCCATATTACTTAGTCATTATTCGCTAAATTACTATATGCTTGTAAAAATTGTTGATATGTTTCCTCACCTAATTGGTGAGAGTTATTGTTAAATAAACGGTAAAAAACAATCTTTCTAGCTTCGTCTACATCCGATGTTCGAGACGCTAGTATTAGCTCAAAATAAGATCTAAAGTAGGCAACACTTAATGTACCTCCACGGTTAATGATCATTACTATCACCTTTCAAAGTTATCACTTTTGATTACTCCTTTTCAGGGGAACAGCATGAAGAATCATTTTTACTTGCCGTAGCTTTATCAGAAACCTTTTCAGTTTCCTCTTCAACCTTTTCAATCTCAACCGAGCAGCAATCCTGCTTGGAAGCAAAAATCTTTTTAAATAGCGATTCTTTTTTCATTCATCTTTCACCCCCTTAAAATGTAAAGTAAAGAATGTAGCCCGTTGTGACAGCGCCTATAAAAATCGCAATAATAAAGGCTGCTAATAATCTTGGCTTAAATAATTTGTTTAACAGCAGAATTTCAGGGAGACTCGCTCCTGCACCTCCAATAATCAGTGCAACCACAGCACCCATACTCATTCCTTTAGCTACTAACGCTTCTGATATAGGAATCATCGTTTCAACTCGAATGTACATCGGAATCCCAATAACAGCAGCAATAGGAATCGCAAATGGATTATCATTCCCGGCAATCGCTGTTATAAATTCAGCAGGAATGAAATCATGAATAACAGCACCAATGAGAACCCCGATGAGTAAGTAAGGTAAAACCGGGTAAAAGAAATTCCATGCATCTTTTAATGCGAGAACCCACTTTGATTCCGACTCCCCATTCTCATTTTGTTTGCGGCGAATTCTTACGTTTTTTAGATGTTTCTCTAATCCCAATGCATTAAATAGGACACCTGCTAGCACTGCGAAAATAAACATACTGACAACGTAAAACACAGTCAATTTTAAGCCTAATAGCTTCCACAATAAAATCACGATAATCGGATTCAATAAAGGAGATGCGATTAAAAAAGAAATAGACGGACCAAATGGAGCCCCTGAACTCAATAACCCTGCCAAAATTGGGACGGTTGAGCAGGAGCAAAATGGCGTAAGTGCGCCTAAAAAAGTTCCAGAGAGATATCCTGTCGCTTTATTCCCTTTCTCTAAAACACTTTTGACCCTTTCCTCCGTTACGACCTGTTGAAGCAAGCTTACAAGAAAACTAATCACAAGAAATAACGCTGCCAATTCAACAAACAGTATTAGGAAATTCTTAATGAACCCCATAATATCCATGTAAATCATCCTTTCTAATCATACACATCAACTTTTTTTGATGCGAACTCCAAAAAAATTATCCTTATTCAGGATAAAAAAGACAACAAAGATTCGGCGATAAAACCTTCTTTATTTCATTGGAATTTGCAGAATAAAAATTCCATTTCCCTTCTTTTTCAACAGAAATAAAGTTCACATCTAATAAGACTTTTAGATGATACGATAATTTAGATTGTGGCAAGGCTAGTAGTTCACCCAAATCACACACACAGGTTTTTCCTTCTGCGGCTAAAATACGCAATATATAAAGTCTCTTGTGATCCGACAGTGCTTTAAATTTCTTCTCATAGTCGAGTAAAGTTATATCACAAACATCCGGCTGTTTTATCATGATTTTCCCCTTCTCACATCAATTATTTTTGATATGTATTATATTATGCCGAATCATACATAGTGTCAATAAATAAACTTAGCCCTCTGCAAAATCATATAATAAATGATAGATTGTAAATTTAAATGCAGGGATTTGAAGTTTTCGCAAAGCCCCGTACCTAGACATTACAACTATAATTAAGCTTTGACTTTATTAACAATATAGTTTGCATCCTTACCAACGCCTCGTAAAGTGGCCGAAGAGAATGAACGTTGACCCGGTAAACCTACATAAAATAAACCTTTATTCGATGTACTTACACCTTCTTGATGTACCGGCATTCCTATTTCATCAAGAGCCCCCTGGAGTGAGAAGAGATAATTCACATTAGGATTATAACCTGTTGCAAAAATAATTGTATCCACTTTTTCTTCTTCGCCAGAAACCCAAATAACTCCGTCTATTTTTATAGATACAAACAGATCTCTTCTATCAGGATTATTATTATTTATTGCTCATTTATATAGATTCCTATCTAAAACTGAACTACTTACAGAAAGTTTCTTACCATACGGAAGATAATCTAAACCACTCAGTTTAAACCAATAATGTATATCCTTCCCTAAAATTGTTTGTGGGGTGAATTTTATGGGAGTACGTGTCGCGAGTGTAACTTTAGATGTTTTTCGTAATTCATAAGCTATTTGAACCGCAGAGTTTCCGGCACCAACGACAATAACCCTTTTATTCGCATATCGTTTCGGATTAGAGTACTGACCCGAATGTATTATTTCTCCGGCAAAAGATTCGGTGCCCATTATTTCAGAGAGATTAGGCAAGTCAAATGATCCTGTTGCCGAAATGATTGTTTTAGCTTTGAATAACTCCCCTTCTTCCGTCTTGATCAAAAATAATTCTTGTTCTTTCAGGACTTCAGTTACTGTTTTTCCTGTAGCAATGTTTAAATCAAACTTTTGTGCGTAGGTATTTAAATATGACATAACCTCTGTTTTCGTCGGATAATGATGAATATCCCCTTGAAATCTCAAACCAGGTAGAGAGGAATACTGTACTGGTGAAAATAACTTAAGACTATCATAATAAAGCGGCCACGAACCTGCAGTTTGGTCACTTTTTTCTAAAACAAGATATTTCAAACCTTTATTCTTTAAATAGTATGCGGTAGCTAAACCCGATTGCCCTGCACCGATGACTCTCGAATCAAATATAGTTGTCAACATAAAAGCTACTTTTTAATACCGCGTTTCAACGATATATACTATATAAAATAGAACAGTGGATAAAATAAAATGGCTAACATTTCTTCAGTGAGTTAATTTCATAATTCCTATCCCTTTGGTATCAAGGGTTTCAATCAAATAAAAATGAGACACCTCCCCAAATTCGGTATAATGGTAGCGACTAA
>NZ_JAWLIQ010000051.1:0-3287 GCF_033485175.1 Sporosarcina sp. YIM B06819
CGCACAAAGAGTGGGATAAATGACTGAATCGCATACGCTGCACCCGTCATCGCATCCGTTAAGCCAGCACCTGTCCATCCTTCTGGTATATCAAAGGAGTACCAGGTAGACGATGTAAGCAATTCTTCTGCTGGCAAAGATATGGGGCCAGAGCCGATATTATCATGAGTATCGAAACGGATTTTAATGAAGGGAGTATGAAATGCGTGTATCAACATGATTGTCCCCACTTTCTAATAAAATGAGGGATCTTCTTATAAGCACCGCCAATCCCCTTCAGTTATCGTAACATATAATCAATAATAATCAGCCACCTTCTCAAACGAGTTTGTGGTTGTTTTCTTATAGACTTTTATTTTTCAATATTTTCAGCAGACTATATACACGATAGGCTATTTAGTGATATTTCATTTATATGGAAAATAATTAGGAGGTTCAGACTTGGAGTAGGAACAATTAAAGTACATGTGGATCTCATAGAAAGAGAATGCTCGATTTAATGCTGTGTTAAAAAGAAACGGGGATAATGCGAAAAGCATAATGCATCATATCCAGTAGCTCATTACGTTTCATTGACTTAATTAACTTATTACGCACATTCGTTCCCCTCCTTATTTCCAGCATCCGGAAGGAACGTTCGTATGTAAAGTAAATAAAAAAGGCGACCGCTCAATTCAAGAGTGGTCGCCTTTCGCGTGTTCGTATTGCAAGCAAATAATAATCTCCTATTTGTAAGAAAAATTTTACGCAAAAATTTCCCACAGAATGTTTATTAGGAAGGACTCGTTTGAAGAGGTGGTGGTATAATCCAACCTTTTTCTTTATTTAATTCCAATAGTTTGCCGCCAAGCATAGCTCTTTCTAAATGAAACTTACCAAACATGACTGCAATATCTTTTCGTAAACATTGTCCCATAACTAAGCTACAAGACACAAGGCCCTGACCGACGTTAATAGAAATAGCTCCACTAATTTCTGGATCCATGAAGCGGGCTCCAGCAGGGATATCCTCAGGATTCGCCTTTGGACGTTCGGGTAAACTAGGTGGCAAAGTAATACCGTTGGCTTTTAATAACTTTCCAATTTCTTTCGATTCAGATTTCATCATCTGAATCGATTCCTCTAAAATTCCAATTAAATCTTTATCTTCCGCGTGATTTATAAACGCTTCATAGCCACTTATCAAGCCGTTATTCGCTCCGATAAATGCCCAAACTCCAATCACTTCTCCGTAATGCATCGGTTCATTTTCAGGGTTACCACTTAATATTCCCACGTAAACACTCCTTTTGATTTCAAAATTGTATCAATCGTATTATGAGCAAGTGGATAATTTCTATACAATTTTGTATGTTCATTATCGGATTTATGGATTCTGTGACCTACCCAAAATTTGTGGACGCGCCGCTTTTTATTTTATTAATTAATTTTAATGAACATGATTCCCGTTTTCTATATTTAGTTTTCTCATAGCTATTTTTCTAGCGACCTCTTTACTTTTCGAAGTGCCTTTTACATGTACATATTACCGAAGAAATAACCGTCAATAGACGATTTTCTAAAAGCATACACTTTGTTGCTCTATTCTCACGAAATTCTAATCTCCTTCACCTAACTTTTTAATTTTGGGTCGTTACTATAAGGTCATAAGCAAAACAGCTTTGGGAATACTAAAAAGACCAACCGAGGAAGGGGATTTTCATTATGCTACAAAATTTTGAAGTAATTACACCATTGTTTGAAGGTCAAGCTAACGAACGTTTTCAATTTAAACTAAACATTGAAGGGAACGACTATCGAGGTATTTTTCATGATAAGGAAGTTCTATGGTTTCAGCCACACCCTCATAATAGTATTGAAAAAGATGAACTTAACTTCGTTGAATCTAATGTTCGTAATTTGATGATTAACCGTCTAATGAACTGACAATTTTTTTATTCGAAATAAATAAAAAAGGCGACCACTCAATTAAATATGAGTAGTCGCCTTTTTGCCTTACTTATTTCTTATTCATACGTTCATCGATTACCAATAATAATCCAAGCAATTGGTCTGTCGTCATTTCCTTCTTTATATCTGCTACTACGAGCTGCACCAGCAATTTAGCATTTGAAGGGATTGCCACTTGACCTTCCAGCTTATATCCGTTCGGTATTTCCCAGTTGGATGGTACTTCAAAATGAGGACGATCAATGTTGTTTTTCCAGTCCCCACCCCATATAATACCGAGTTTACGTGCTACTGCACCGGCTTTATTAAGAGTAGCCACATCATACAAGCTTTTCAATGGTGCTACTGCTATATCACAAGCTAACCGGTTTTGTACTTCTGTCATCATGACTATTTTTATTTCTACACGCACCACTCGTTCGCGAATGTCTGACAAGATATTATTGGTTGGGTCCATTCCGCACCTCTCGTTTTATTTTTAGGTAAAGAAAAAGAACGCCATGGTGTGGACGTTCTCAGTTTATTACGTAATGATTACTTTTTATTTCCATCTAATACATTTACCGTGATTACAATTCCATCTTGATATTTAATCTCAAAAGCATCTTTCCTCCAAATGATTTCCTCTTTATAAAAAACTCTTTTAATATTCATTAAACGATTTGTTTTTAAACGAAGAGAAGGTTGCTTACCTAAGCTATCACTTTGCATTTCAACAGTAGTACTGAATTCTTTGTTTTCATGGGTATCCAAGATCATTTTCGGAATAACGAATTCAGTGCTTATATCATCTTTTATTTCGATGGAGACGAGAAGAGTTTCTCCTTTGTAAAAGTTTAATATCTCGACTAATTGATCCGAAGGTTCTGTCGTGGTAGGCATAAACATATTAAACATTCTCCTTTTGTGAAATGATTTCTTACATCTCGCCATTCGACAAAAGGGGAAGAAATCCTCCATTTAACGTTTCATATACGCACTGCATTTTTTTACATGTTGAAAGCCTGCAGAGATAAATGTTGAAGGCATTTGAAAAGCATCCTCAATCCAGAGTGCTTAAATCCAATTACCGATATGAATCGGAAGATGATTTATAAATTAATTGAAGAAGAGGGCCAGAGGGCTTAATTGTGATATTCCCTCTCCCCTCTTCGTGATTTACTTTTCTTCTGCTAAAACCCGTAATAACGAATTGACATCTTGCTTCATACCTATCCCAGCCTCTTGCGCCCCGATACAAACCGGGCAGCCCGATGCACAGCGACAGGCGGATACATGATCAGCTGCTCGACGTAATAATTCATCCCAGCGATCAAAAATCTTTTCACTCAACCCAA
>NZ_JAWLIQ010000052.1:0-2910 GCF_033485175.1 Sporosarcina sp. YIM B06819
CACGGAAGTTAAGCTCTTCAGCGCCGATGGTAGTTGGGGGTTTCCCCCTGCAAGAGTAGGACGTCGCCGGGCACACGGTCATTACCAATAGGTAATGACTTTTTTGTTGTTTAAAATTCAAAGTTAAAAGTAAGAGGTGTATGTGAGATCCGAATGGAAAAATACACAGCAAACATGGTCATTGCTAATAAGCGATGACTTTTTTTATTTAACTTTCTAAACATAGTGTCAACAGTTAGCGAGTTAATGGACTTTAATTTTAGGTAGTTGTGAAATACTAAAAGCTGAAGTTAACATTATGAAAGTGGTGTGGGCTAATGAACCAACGTTAACTTCCAGTATTGCATGAAAAATGACAAGCTACAAAAAAAGACAACAGCGCTGTGGAACGATTATCGGTGTCATTCGCCAACAGTCCATGTTAACGATAGCATTATCAACTCGTCCTTTATCTATTTACCGAAAGAACACTCTCACTTCAAACGCGTAAAGGGCGTAGTCCAGTGATAATGAAGAGATTAATTTCGGTTGAGCGATAGCCTAAAATACCATCTCTCGGGGAACGTATATTTTACAATCAAATCAAAACCCTTTTGAAACAAGGTGAAAGTCCATGATGATCAACAAAGCTTATAAGGCCGGTATCTTTCCAAACAAAAATCAACAAGTCCTCATTGCTTAACAATCGGATGCAGCAGCTTTGTCTTTAATCATCTTCTGGATAAATGGAATCACACCTATAAAGAAACAGGTAAAGGACTAGCTTATCGCAATTGTTCAGCTGGCCTTCCCTTGTTGAAAAAGGAATTATCCTGGTTAAAAAAGTGGACAGCATTACCCTTCCATCATCCGTTCGCAATCTTGCAGATTCATTTGACCGTTTCTTTAAGAAGCAAAACAAGCTACCCCGTTTTAAGTCGAAAAGAAATAATGTCCAATTGTACACAACAAAATACACAAACGTTAAAATCGCAGTTATCGGCAATGTCATCAAATTACCGAAGCTGGGGCTTGTTAAACTTTCCAAAAGCCATAAAATCATGGGGCGTATACTAAATACGATGATCAGACGGAATCGGAGTGGGAAATACTTTGTCTACACTCTTGTTGAAACAGAGGTTTGTAAGCTACCTAAAACCCATACATCTTTCGGTATTGATGTTGGTCTAAAGGGTTTGGCCATACTTTCAGATGAAACCGTCTATGAAAACCTGAAATTCTTTCGCGTATTGGAAAAGAAATTAGCCAGTGCACAGCGGATTCTTTCAAGAAGAAAATAACAAGTGATTCGTCAGAATAAACCTTTGAATGAGCCGAAGAACTATCAGAAACAACGAAGAATATTCGCTGGTATTCATAAAAATTGCAAACAAAAAAATAATACTTGCACAAAAACTCCGCCGAAATTATCAAAAACCACAATTTCATCGGAATTGAGGATTTGCGGGTATCAAACATGTTAAAAACCCATAACTTAGCCATAGCAATTAGTGAAGTGAGTTGGTCACAGTTCCGCACAATGCTTGAATACAAGGCGAAGTGGTACGGGAAGACAGTCGTCGCTGCGGCTATCGCCATAAAGACGTTAAGGATCTCGCATTACGGCAAAGAGTGTGTCCAGCATGTAACTCGTGCCACTACCGAGACTATAACGCAAGTATCAATCTTGAAAAAAAGGCCATCAGACTTCTAACCGCAGGGACTGTGGAGCTAAACTAATCCAAACTTTCTGTTACGAAGATGTTCTTAGGAATCCCACATCCCTAAACATAGTGAAGGTGGGCCAGTTCAAGGGGAAAGGAAAGCATGAAAAATAGAATTTTATCTACTATGGATACAAGAAAAAAAGAAAAGTGGCATTGTTATTGGTTTTGGGATCATGTTCTTTTGTGTTGCAGTATTTATTGTGGTGGATAATGGTAAGGCCTCTAATTCAATAGTTAATGTTGCAGATGATAAACCGGTGCAGATGATAAACCGGTGCCGAGAGAAATCTTTCTAGGGTGTACTGAATCTAAGTATGTCATTGATGTAAATATAAATGCTATTGGTGAAGGTGTGAACTTGAAGCGGTATACACTTGAAGATGGGGATATGATTACTTATGACATAACATCAGAAGGAAAAGTAAAATTAAATATCAGTTTTTATGAGAACGGACGAATATGCAAGGAATGATGGTTATCTAGAGGATAGTGGATTCAATGGTAACACAACGGCGGGAAAAGGATTAACCTGCTATAGTACCAAGCTCATTAGAAGGTACGTATTATTTGTTTTCCGGCAATTATGAGGGTAAATTACTTGAAAATATTAAAGGGATAGTTGAAATAATAGTTCTGGTTAATTAATGAAAGTCAATGTAAAGTAACGAACGTACAATTTCAGATACGCTTTTTAAAAGCTCACCAATCATTGTTTGAGTTTGGTAAGCTTCTAAAAGTGGGGCAGTGCCTACCCACGAAGTGGCTATGCTATGCGTTTTTTGTTAGCTGTTATAAAAACTTCGCATAAAGTGTTGACATTCAATTATCCATGTTGTAATATAATATGAGTCGCCAGTTAGGCAGACAAAACAACATGAAAAACAACAAAAAAGAAATTGAAATTAGTTGTTGACATATGAAACATAACTTGATATGATATAAAAGTTGCTTACGAAATAACAGCAACAAAAAATATTAACATGAACCTTGAAAACTGAACAGCAAAACGTCAATGAAATATAGCGAGAGTGCTTAACGCATTCGAGCAAAACGTTTCTAAGTAAATCGATTTCCATCGAATGAACAGAAACACACACAAGAATCTTAGGATTCTAGTCAGCAAGAAATGAGCTATTCATTTTCTTCTATTATGGAGAGTTTGATCCTGGCTCAGGACGAACGCTGGCGGCATGCCTAATACATG
>NZ_JAWLIQ010000053.1:0-2456 GCF_033485175.1 Sporosarcina sp. YIM B06819
AAATACGTGCATTTAAGTGTCCTCAAGTGGACAAAAATTTTCAACTTGTAGTACAGTAGATGTATGGAAAAATTACTGTTAATGAAAGAAGCGGTCCAGCGATTAGGTGTAACTACAAAAACAATTCAACGCTGGGATAAAGAAGGAAAAATTCGAATCGTACGCACACCAGGAGGACGGAGAAGAATACCATTAAGTGAAGTTGAAAGACTCACAGGAACGAAAGTGCTAACCGAAAAAAAAATGGCGATTTACACAAGAGTGTCGTCAAATGAACAAAAACAAAAAGGAGATTTGCAGCGTCAAGCGGACTTCGTCCGAGAGAAAATGGAGTCTTCCTATACGATTGTTGAGGTTATTTCCGAAGTAGGTTCCGGTTTAAATGACAAGCGAAAAGGATTACTAAAGCTCATGAGAATGGCTAAAAACGGTGAGGTAACCGATATTGCTGTTCGCTACAAAGACCGTCTTACACGCTTTGGATATGGCTATTTAGAGGAATACTTTAAGAGTTACGATGTGACTATTCATGTATTAGATGCTCAAGCCACTAACAAATCAGTTCAAGAAGAACTAGCTGATGATTTAATTAGCATTATTACTAGTTTTTCGGGCAAATTGTATGGTTTAAGAAGCGAGAAACATAAAGAGCTAAAAGAAACTGTAGAGGAGGCGATTATTGATGTTCCTTACCTATCAAACCAAGCTCAAGAACGAAATAATCGTCCTACAGAACGGTGAAACTGAAAATGCGTATAACTACTTCGTGAGTTATGCGCATTATTTTGGCAAACTAGAGAGAAAACTATTTGTAGATTTATATGTTCGTAGAAACCAAGCTAATGCGATGAAAAAACTCTATTGTGCTCAGTATCAAATCACCTCTCGTCAATATAACAGCATTAAAAGCCAACTAGACGGTCGTGTGCAATCAAAAAAAGAGTTGCAAAAATTATACATTGAGGAACGGAAACAAAAAATCAAACATTTACAAGGTATTCTTGAAAGAAAAGCACTTCTAAAGCAAAGTAGCCACGAACAGCTGCTTAAAATGAAAGGGAACGAAAAGTCATTTCCTAAAAAGGTGAAAAATTATCGTCGTCTTCGGATGTACATCCATCAGAAAAAACGAAAAATACACCAACTACAATTGAAATTAGCAGTCCTAAAAAAAGATGTAGAGACTGGAGTTATTCGATTGTGCTTCGGCTCTAAGTTGTTGTTTAAAAAGCAATTTCATTTAGAGGCAAACAACTTAACGTTTGCCGGATGGAAAAAACAATGGCAAGAAAAGCGTGCTGAACAATTCACTTTTGTGGGTTCGAAAGATGAAACTTATGGGAATCAGTCTTGTACATATGATTCGGAGAACAATTTGCGTATTCGTGTCACTTCGAAAGATGAAAGCAAGTACGGTAAGTACATTATAGTACCAAACGTACTATTCCCTTACGGGCAAGTAGAATTGGACAAAGCAAAAATACCGTATGTCAGCTACACGAAGGGAAAAGGTGAAAAAAAGAATTACTACAAGGCACTGACATGTAAATTCATTCAAAAGAATAACCAGTGGTATCTTAATATGTCTGTGGACGTACAAGAACCAGAGGTTCAAACTATCGAAGATAATGGAGCCATAGGAGTAGACTTTAACGTGAACTTTTTAGCTGTTTCCGAAGTAGACCGTTACGGGAACTATCTAACTTCATTCAATATCCCATTCAAAGGATATCAAGTGTCTAGTGAACAGGCAAAGCAAAGTTTAAGTGAGGCTCTAAAGGTGGTCACTGAATACGCATTAGAAAAACAAAAACCTATTATTAGAGAAGAGTTGGAGTTTAAGAAAAAGAAACTCCAATTAAAAGAATTCTCCACTAAACAAGCTAGAATGTTAAGTGGTCTTAGCTATTCAATGTACAAAAATATGTTGGATACAAAGTGTAAAAAGATTGGTGTCGCTATTAGTTCGGTTAATCCTGCATTTACGAGCCAAATTGGTCATCATAAGTTCATGAGAAGATACGGTCTTAGTTCGCACGAAAGTGCAGCGATGGCTATAGCTAGAAAAGGATTGCAATTTAAGCGTACTGAAAAAGTGCCAGCTAGTCATATTTTGAAGAACCAAATAAAAGTGTCTACTAAAAAACGTACTAATCAGTGGGCAGAGTTGACGAAACAATGGAAAACCTATTCGTTCAAACAAAAGAATTATCTCCTCTGCAACACAATGAATTAAGCAACTTACAAGATTCACTTTTTATTGTTTTACGGTGGCAACGCCACACTGAACCTGTAAGGAAGAATGTGTGCCCGTGAAATCGTGTTTCGAAACAGTAAAAAGCTATACCAACTGGCGTTAAATCGCCCTTCAGAGCAATTTTATTGATCCTCAAATTTGTCTAAACAAATTGTGTGATGGTTGACCCCTTTGATGTGAAGGCGTGATTCCTTCAGGT
>NZ_JAWLIQ010000054.1:0-1859 GCF_033485175.1 Sporosarcina sp. YIM B06819
TAAAAAATAAAAATGGAGTGAGTGCAATTTGGTTAGGATTGAATAATGGATACACGGCTATTCCCCCTTATTTATCAAACTTAACTGAAACACGTACGCGTGGTTTTTCCTGAAGTTCAGCAGCCTTTACATCAAGCCACTCAGCCAACTCTTCATTCGTTGGATAGGCACCGACTTTTACAACCTCATTATTCACAAGTATCAAAGGAAGGGCATCTGGGCCTTTTTCAAGAAGTACCTTATTAACTACTTCATTGTCTACAAATGCACCCGGATCATTCCCAAGATTATAGCGTGTAACATCAAATTTCTTTTGTTCGAGTGAATAAACAGCCGATGCGATACGCGTTAATTCTGGATCGACACTTGGTCCGCAGACACCAGTTGAACAACACATTGCAGGATCAAATATTTCAACCTTTTTCATTGCCAAACATCTCCTTTATCATCGTATAATTATATCCTTATACATATATTACAAGGAAGGCCGTGATGTGACTCCACGGCCTATTTTACTCATTCACCAGTTGTAGCGTAACGTTCAATCCTTGCACCAATTTCATCACGTACACGCTGGAAGAATGCCCATTTTTCCTCATCTGTTCCTTCTGCCTTGGCAGGATCATCAAAGCCCCAATGTTCACGTTTGATATGGGGTGGTGTTATCGGGCACTTGTCAGCAGCATCTCCACAAAGCGTAACGATAAAATCAGCGTTATTTAATATTTCTTGATCAATGATATCTGAAGTTTGATTTGAAATATCAACGCCAGCTTCATTCATAGCTTTTACGGCATTTGGATTGACTCCATGTGCTTCAATTCCTGCACTCAGAACTTGCCATTCTTCACCAAGATATTTTTTGCCCCAACCTTCAGCCATTTGGCTACGGCATGAGTTACCTGTACATAAGAAATAGAGTGTTTTTTTCGACATCATGACAATCCCCTTTTTAATGTTTTATTGTATGAATGACAGCCATAAATACAGTCCGATTAGTGTAATCAAGAGTGTAGGAACTGTTAAAATAATACCGATTTTAAAATAGCTACCCCAAGAAATTTTCACACCTTTTTGAGATAGAACATGCAACCATAATAAGGTGGCTAACGAACCGATTGGCGTAATTTTCGGACCTAAATCTGACCCAATAATATTTGCATAAACCAAAGCCTCACGAATAGGTCCTGTTGTGGCCGTTTCTGATATAGCCAACGCGTTAATCATGACAGTAGGCATATTATTCATGAGTGATGATAAAATCGCTGCAATAAAGCCCATCGAAATCGTTGCGACAAATAGTCCTTGATTAGCTGCCATTTGAATGACATCTCCCAAAACACTTGTCAAACCTACGTTACGCAAGCCATAGACAACCACATACATCCCGATAGAAAAGAACACGATAGCCCAGGGTGCTCCTTTAAGTACTTGCTTCGTTTGAACAGCAGGACTTCTTTGTGCCATGAACATAAAGAATATGGCCGTAAGTCCAGCGATAATAGAGACAGGCAATCCTGTAAAGCCACTAGAGAAATACCCTACAAGTAACACGCTTAAAATCACCCAAGCTAGTCGAAACATCTTGATATCTTTGATAGCATCTTTCGGTTCTTTTAGGTCTGATACTTTATAGTCTTTTGGAATACTTTTACGGAAGAATAACAACAAAACTACAATACTCGCTACTAATGCAAATAAATTCGGGACAATCATTCGGGATGCATATTCAACAAAGCCGATACCGAAAAAGTCTGCCGACACAATATTAACTAAGTTACTCACGACTAACGGTAGGGAAGTCGTATCTGCAATAAAACCACTGGCAATGATGAAAGGAAAAATCATCTTTTCATTGA
>NZ_JAWLIQ010000055.1:0-1854 GCF_033485175.1 Sporosarcina sp. YIM B06819
AGGTACCTATTATGTTAAATAGATAGTTGGAAATAGAAAAAACCATTGTTTTCAGGGTATAGGAGAAGTACCAATCACAGAACTTCCGATATACTACCCCACCAAAGAGGGAGGAGCTGAAAACAATGGTTACACTATCATTTAATCATATTCAGGGGAAGAACGGAAGTCATTGGAATCGTTTAATGCGAGAAGAAAAGGCAAAGGAATATTGTATTGTAGCGATTGATGCAGCGAAGTTTGTGAATACAGCGATGCTATGTACAATCTACGGTGATATTTTACAGGAGCCGTTTGAGTTCGACGGGTCAATGACAGGCTATCAATTAATGAAGAAATACATTGATTCTGTGTGTGAAGCGTACTCACTTTCACAAGTGATTGTCGGAATTGAAACGACTGCGCACTATTACGAAGACCTTGTGAGACTTTGTATGGTTGAGGGATATACCGTCAGGATATTGAATGCGGCGACGACTGCTAGGGAAAGAGAAACTGTGTTGAATTATACGAAAACAGACCGTGTGGATTTGATGGCGATTGTTCAGTCGTTACTTCACGGGCGTGGTGGAACGAGCGTTGATTCCTTACTGGAACTGGAATCATTAAAGACATTGACAAGGGCCAGAAGGACGCTTGTGAACGTGCAAACACGGACAATCAATCATCTACGCTTGTATATGGACCATATTTTCCGTGAGTTTCAAGGGAAGAATTTAAAGGTTGAAGGGGAAAATAAGGTCATAAAAATTCTGGATCAGTTTGTTTCAAAAACGTCTCTATTCTTGATGAGAAACCATCCTCACCCATCAGATATCCTATCCCTAGGCAAAATTGGTTTGAGAGATATATCAATAGAACATAATTTGAAGCTCCGGGAGGAAGTGATAGAAAGACTCCTGGATTACGCTGAGAATTCGATATCCAAACCAAAGTCTATGCTTGAAAGCGAGTTGATTTTACTTCAACTAAAACTTGATGAATATGAGTTAATACACCGTCAAATCAAGCAATTAGAGGATGTAATTGAAGCGAAACTACTGGAGACCGATGGTGGTATCCTTTTGAGTATCCCGGGTTTAGGGATCACTACAGCCGCTGAATTGACCGCTGAAATAGGGAATGTCCATGACTATTCACATGCAGGACAACTCATCAAAATGGCCGGTACGAACCCAATCGTAAGACAGTCAGGTGGGAAAAAGGCTAATCATTACCGGATATCCAAACAAGGTAGAGCAGCTTTTCGGAACGTGGTCTATCAGGTTGGGAAAAACGTTTCGGTTCAGAATCCGGAAATGAAAGTAAGGTATTTGGCGATGAAGGACAAAGGAAAGAAAGCAGATCAGTCCTATATTGCTTTAGGGAATCGAATCTTACGGATTGCCTTCGCCATGATCAAAGACCAACAGCTATATAAAAGTTGTCAACCGGATTATTGTCTAGAAAAAGTCATCGCTGGCAAACTGAAAAACACGAAAAAGAAAGACCTGTTCTATCAACGCTATGTAAAAGTAGAGGAACTGTAAACACAAAGTTTAGGTGCACACAAAGGCGTTTTCCCGGAACGTAGACCACATAGTTCAAGGTACCTGAGGCTTTAATGACCTCGTTGCACAGCGTCATGGGTCTTGTTTCACAAATACGAATAAAACGTTAAAGAACGTGAGCTTGTATTTAATAGGATGTATCCCTGTGAAATGAAACGCAAGACCTTTCACGTTGCGGAAAAACGCCATTATATTGTTCTGTGATTGTTGAGTTTCAAAAAAATACCATTATGAGGCTTTGGTTTCGTGCGGCCAAAAATCTATTTTCATAGCGCTTGACTTATTTCACATTAAACGCTGTGCA
>NZ_JAWLIQ010000056.1:0-525 GCF_033485175.1 Sporosarcina sp. YIM B06819
GCATATCGGTGTTAGTGCCGTCCTTCTTAGGCTCCTAGTGCCAAGGCATCCGCCATGCGCCCTTTCTAACTTAACCTTTTGGGTTCAATCCGCTTAATGCTTCATGAATTCCATTGGTGACTTCTCTTCAACAGCGATGTATCCGAGAAAGTCGTAAAAAGGTATTGCATTCGTACATAACATGTTATCTACGAATTGGTTGATTCTTGATTTGTTACTATCAATGTCGTTTTATCCAGTTTTCAATGAACAATATTAAGAAAATCTATCGTAGTAAGCTCTTTAAACAAACAATGCTTAAAAGCTTTATTGGTGGAGCCTAGCGGGATCGAACCGCTGACCTCCTGCGTGCAAGGCAGGCGCTCTCCCAGCTGAGCTAAGGCCCCGGGATATGTTAGTTATTTAAATATAACTATAACTATACCTGAAAATTTAATGGTGGGCCTAAGTGGACTCGAACCACCGACCTCACGCTTATCAGGCGTGCGCTCTAACCAGCTGAGCTATAGGCCCCTTCAGGGTTTT
>NZ_JAWLIQ010000058.1:0-1749 GCF_033485175.1 Sporosarcina sp. YIM B06819
AAAAAAGTACTCTTAGTAAGTACCGATCCTGCTTCAAATTTACAGGATGTTCTCGATGTAGAATTGACGAATGATCCACTAGCTATTCCAAGTGTAACGAATTTATTTGCATGTAATATTGACCCGGAGGCATCAGCAAAAGCATACCGTGAAAAAGTTGTCGGTCCTTATCGGGGTAAGTTGCCAGATGCTGTTCTCTCAACGATGGAAGAACAGTTATCGGGTGCTTGCACAGTTGAAATAGCTGCATTCGATGAATTTTCTCATCTGTTATCCGATGTAGATGTGTTAAATCAATATGATCACGTATTGTTTGATACTGCGCCGACTGGGCACACACTGCGTCTATTACAATTACCAACTGCATGGACTGGATTTTTAGAAGAGAGCACACATGGGGCTTCCTGTTTAGGTCCCCTATCCGGTCTTGGAGAGAAAAAAGAGTTATATGCGAAAGCTGTTGAGTCTCTTTCTAATCCAGAAAAAACGACGCTGATTTTGGTTTCACGACCGGATGTATCTTCCTTAGTTGAAGCGAATCGGGCTTCTTCAGAGTTAAAGGATATTGGTATTAAAAATCAGCTGCTTATTATTAATGGACTTCTTCAGACGCATCGTCCCGATGATAGTGTGTCAACCGCGTTTTATGAGCGACAGCGTCGTGCATTGAAAGAAACGCCAGAAGCATTAAAACAGGTTGTGACGTTCTCCCTTCCGTTTGTTTCGTATTCATTAACGGGAGTTGATAACCTTCGGCACTTATTTAGCTCTTATACTATGACTGTATTTGAAGATGATGGCCTTAGCAAAGAAAAAATTCACCTTCCCGGCTTACACAAAGTAATCGATGACTTTTCTTCGAAAAACATACGTGTGATCTTCACAATGGGTAAAGGTGGAGTTGGTAAAACGTCGATTGCATCTGCAATTGCAGTTGGCCTCTCTGAGAAAGGGCATCGCGTTCATTTGACTACAACAGACCCAGCAGCACATCTTGAGTATACGTTTGAAGGCAGTGCATTGCGAGACAATCTGACTATCAGTAGCATCAATCCAGAAATCGAAGTGAAAAAGTATCAGCAGGAAGTACTTTCGACAGCAGGGGAAGGGTTGGGCGAAGAAGGAATTGCGTATTTGAAAGAAGATCTAGAATCACCATGTACGGAAGAAATCGCTTTGTTCAGGGCATTTGCCGACGTAGTGGAGAAATCGGAAAATGAAATCATTGTAATTGATACGGCACCGACCGGGCACACATTGTTATTGCTGGATTCAACGGAAGCCTATCATAAGGAAATGAGCCGTTCGACTGGTGATGTACCAGAAAGTGTGAAACAGCTTCTTCCACGTTTACGAAATCCAGAAGAAACTGGAGTGGTCATTGTGACATTGGCCGAAGCGACACCGGTTTTAGAAGCCGCACGATTGCAGGAGGATCTCGAACGTGCGCAGATTGATCCTAAATGGTGGGTTATCAATCAAAGTCTATATGCAACGGAAACAACTGATCCTGTTCTAAAAGGTCGCGCTATTTCTGAAAAACAATGGATTAATAAAGTGAATGAGGAATTTGCACAGCAATGTGCGATAATCCCATGGTTGCATGAAGAGAAACTTGGCTATAACAAATTGAAAGAATTCATCCTATAACCATTTGGAGGTACAGAGCATGCATAAAGTAGTAATCCTAGGTACTGGGCCTGCTGGCTTAACAGCAGCAATTTATTTAGCAAGAGCCAATATGAATCC
>NZ_JAWLIQ010000059.1:0-1749 GCF_033485175.1 Sporosarcina sp. YIM B06819
AAAAAAGTACTCTTAGTAAGTACCGATCCTGCTTCAAATTTACAGGATGTTCTCGATGTAGAATTGACGAATGATCCACTAGCTATTCCAAGTGTAAATAATCTATTCGCGTGTAATATTGACCCGGAGGCATCAGCGAAAGCATACCGTGAAAAAGTTGTCGGGCCTTATCGAGGTAAGTTGCCAGATGCTGTTCTCTCAACGATGGAAGAACAGCTATCGGGTGCTTGCACAGTTGAAATTGCTGCATTCGATGAATTTTCCCATCTGCTATCCGATGAAGATGTGTTAAATCAATATGATCACGTATTGTTTGATACTGCGCCGACTGGGCACACACTGCGTCTTTTACAATTACCAACTGCATGGACTGGTTTTTTAGAGGAAAGCACACATGGAGCTTCTTGCTTGGGGCCACTATCAGGTCTTGGAGAGAAAAAAGAGTTATATGCGAAAGCTGTTGATTCTCTTTCTAATCCAGCAAAAACGACGCTGATTCTGGTTGCGCGACCAGATGTATCTTCTTTAGTTGAAGCAAATCGAGCTTCTTCAGAGCTTAAAGATATCGGTATTGAAAATCAGATACTAATCATTAATGGGCTTCATCAGACGCATCGTCCCGATGATAATTTATCAACCGCATTTTTTGAACGACAGTGCCATGCATTGAAAGAAACGCCTGAAGTATTAAAACAGGTTGTGACGTTCTCCCTTCCATTTGTTTCGTATTCACTAACCGGAGTTGACAACCTTCGACACTTATTTAGTTCTTATACTATGACTGTATTTGAAGATGACAGCATCAGCAAAGAAACGATTCATCTTCCTGGCTTACACAAAGTAATCGATGACTTTTCATCGAAAAACATACGTGTAATCTTCACAATGGGTAAAGGTGGAGTTGGCAAAACGTCGATTGCATCTGCAATTGCGGTCGGCCTCTCTGAGAAAGGTCATCGCGTTCATTTAACTACAACAGACCCGGCAGCACATCTCGCATACACGTTTGAAGGTAGTACTTTGAAAGACAATCTAACGATTAGTAGCATTAATCCAGAGATTGAAGTGCAAAAGTACCAGCAGGAAGTACTATCTACAGCAGGAGAAGGACTAGATGAAGAAGGACTTGCGTATTTGATAGAAGACCTAGAATCACCATGTATAGAAGAAATCGCTTTGTTCAGGGCATTTGCCGACGTAGTGGAGAAATCGGAAAATGAAATTGTTGTCATTGATACGGCACCTACCGGACACACACTGTTGTTGCTTGATTCAACGGAAGCGTATCACAAAGAAATGAGCCGTTCGACTGGTGAGGTACCGGAAAGTGTGAAGAAACTTCTTCCACGTTTACGAAATCCAAAAGAAACTGGAGTGGTTATTGTGACATTGGCCGAAGCGACACCGGTTTTAGAAGCTGCACGACTGCAGGAGGATCTCAAACGTGCGCAGATTGATCCTAAATGGTGGGTTATCAATCAAAGTCTATATACAACGGAAACAACTGATCCTGTTCTAAAAGGTCGCGCTATTTCTGAAAAACAATGGATTAAAAAAGTAAATGAGGAATTTGCACAGCAGTGTGCGGTAATCCCATGGTTGCATAGAGAAAAACTCGGCTATAACAAATTGAAAGAATTCATCCTATAACTATTTGGAGGTACAGAGCATGCATAAAGTAGTAATCCTAGGTACTGGGCCTGCTGGCTTAACAGCAGCAATTTATTTAGCAAGAGCCAATATGAATCC
>NZ_JAWLIQ010000060.1:0-1564 GCF_033485175.1 Sporosarcina sp. YIM B06819
CAAATCAGGGCCAACCTGCCCTTTTTACTAGAAGGTTAAGTCCTCGTTCGATTAGTATCTGTCAGCTCCACACGTCGCCGCGCTTCCACCCCAGACCTATCAACCTCATCTTCTTTGAGGGAACTTACTTACTTGCGTAATGGGAAATCTCATCTCGAGGGGGGCTTCATGCTTAGATGCTTTCAGCATTTATCCCGTCCACACATAGCTACCCAGCGATGCCTTTGGCAAGACAACTGGTACACCAGCGGTGTGTCCATCCCGGTCCTCTCGTACTAAGGACAGCTCCTCTCAAATTTCCTGCGCCCGCGACGGATAGGGACCGAACTGTCTCACGACGTTCTGAACCCAGCTCGCGTACCGCTTTAATGGGCGAACAGCCCAACCCTTGGGACCGACTACAGCCCCAGGATGCGATGAGCCGACATCGAGGTGCCAAACCTCCCCGTCGATGTGGACTCTTGGGGGAGATAAGCCTGTTATCCCCGGGGTAGCTTTTATCCGTTGAGCGATGGCCCTTCCATGCGGAACCACCGGATCACTAAGCCCGTCTTTCGACCCTGCTCGACTTGTAGGTCTCGCAGTCAAGCTCCCTTATGCCTTTGCACTCTACGAATGATGTCCAACCATTCTGAGGGAACCTTTGGGCGCCTCCGTTACTCTTTAGGAGGCGACCGCCCCAGTCAAACTGTCCGCCTGACACTGTCTCCTGCCCCGATAAGGGGCATGGGTTAGAAGTCCAATACAGCCAGGGTAGTATCCCACCAACGCCTCCTCCGAAGCTGGCGCTCCGGAATCTTAGGCTCCTACCTATCCTGTACAGGCTGCACCGGAATTCAATATCAGGTTACAGTAAAGCTCCACGGGGTCTTTCCGTCCTGTCGCGGGTAACCTGCATCTTCACAGGTATTATAATTTCACCGAGTCTCTCGTTGAGACAGTGCCCAGATCGTTACGCCTTTCGTGCGGGTCGGAACTTACCCGACAAGGAATTTCGCTACCTTAGGACCGTTATAGTTACGGCCGCCGTTTACTGGGGCTTCAATTCAAAGCTTCGCTTGCGCTAACCTCTCCTCTTAACCTTCCAGCACCGGGCAGGCGTCAGCCCCTATACTTCACCTTACGGTTTTGCAGAGACCTGTGTTTTTGCTAAACAGTCGCCTGGGCCTATTCACTGCGGCTCTCTCGGGCTTTAACACCCTACCAGAGCACCCCTTCTCCCGAAGTTACGGGGTCATTTTGCCGAGTTCCTTAACGAGAGTTCTCTCGATCACCTTAGGATTCTCTCCTCGCCTACCTGTGTCGGTTTGCGGTACGGGCACCTCCCGCCTCGCTAGAGGCTTTTCTTGGCAGCGTGAAATCAGGGACTCCGGAGATAAATCTCCTCGCCATCACAGCTCAATGTTATAGAAACGGGATTTGCCTCGTTTCACACCTCACTGCTTAGACGCACATAACCAACAGTGCGCTCACCCTATCCTACTGCGTCCCCCCATTACTCAAACGGCGGGGAGGTGGTACAGGAATATCAACCTGTTATCCATCGTCTACGCCTTTCGGCCTC
>NZ_JAWLIQ010000061.1:0-1554 GCF_033485175.1 Sporosarcina sp. YIM B06819
TGAGTTAATTTCATAATTCCTATCCCTTTGGTATCAAGGGTTTCAATCAAATAAAAATGAGACACCTCCCCAAATTCGGTATAATGGTAGCGACTAAACAACCAATATCGAATGGAGTGAATGCCTCATGACTATTATAAAACAAATTAGCTTTTTTGGCATCCAACAATTATTCGAAATGGAAAGTTCGCATCGTTTTGATTCGATTTTTGCCACATTCGATGTACAACCAATCTTTCATCTCTTTTCTAAAAAGACGCTGCGTGGTGCTCCGCGCGAATGTAATTACGGTGCGATGATTCAATCATTGATTATTCGTATTGTAGAACGTATCCCGACCGTAAAGGATTTAAGAAAACGTTTAGTCAACGATCCTTTATTCCGTTTAGATTGTGGGTTTCTTTTCTCAGACTCCGTCCCTTCAGAGGCTACTTTTTCACGTATAATTCGTGTGATTAGTCAGTCCGATGTGCTTGATAAAATGCAAGATGAACTGATTCAAACTGCCTTTGTAGAAGGCTTTCTTTGTGATGAACACCTTGCCTTCGATGCCACACATTTCGAAGCACGTGATGCATCTATTCCTTCTGAGAAAAAAGAAGCTGAGCCACCGAAGAAACGTGGACGTAAAACAAAAGAAGAACAGGCAGCTTGGCTCGCTGAACAAGCAGAAATCGAAGCGAATTTAACAACTTATGAAAAGAAATTGGAAGCGCAGTTGTCGATTCCAGTTGAAACACTTTGGCAAGACATACCGATTGAGCCGAAGTGGGGCATCAAGAAAAATAGTGGTGGTAAAAATACGTTCTGGTACGGCTTTAAGGGACATCTGGCTGTGTCATCGAAAAGTCAGTATATTGTAGGTCGCCTTATGTCGTCGGGTAATTTATCTGACAGTAAAGCGGCTATCCCACTACTAAAAAAGATAGATGCCATCATGCCAAAACAGTTTACGACAGCATTATTCGATGCAGGTTATGATTATGAACCGATCTATAAACAAGCACTGGCGCAAACGATGCGTGTCGTGATTCCATATAATGTTCGAAATGAAGGTGAATATATAGGATTCGATGACCATTTTCGGCCCACTTGTGTACGTGAACATAGTTACTGTTATGACAGCTTCGATGAAAAATACCGTACATTAAAATTTACACGCCCGAAAGAATGCCGTACATGTCCATTGCGAGAGGATTCACTCTGTCAAAAGGTGTTCAAAATCAAATGTGAAACGGATATTCGAAAATACACGTATCCAGCACGCGGCTCAGAATTATGGAAGAAACTTTATAAAGAACGTACCGCAGTCGAACGCGTCAACGCTTATTTGAAAGAGTACTTTCAATTAAACAATGTTCGTCACCGTACAGGTGAAAAAGCAAAACTGCACTTCAACCTTGTGACGTTTATTTATAATGCCTGCAAATTGGCAGTGGATCGAATGAATGTCTTATTACAGACACAAAACAAAGCTGCATAATTTTTAAAAGCGTATTTTTTGATAGAGGAGCAGTCTAAGCTCTTGAAAAAGATGATTTATGAAATTGATTC
>NZ_JAWLIQ010000062.1:0-1350 GCF_033485175.1 Sporosarcina sp. YIM B06819
TCTCACCCTTCTTTCGCTACTCATACCGGCATTCTCACTTCCAAGCGCTCCACCAGTCCTTACGGTCTAGCTTCAACGCCCTTGGAACGCTCTCCTACCACTGACACCAAAGGTGTCAATCCACAGTTTCGGTGATTCGTTTAGCCCCGGTACATTTTCGGCGCAGCGCCACTCGACCAGTGAGCTATTACGCACTCTTTAAATGATGGCTGCTTCTAAGCCAACATCCTGGTTGTCTGGGCAACGCCACATCCTTTTCCACTTAACGAATACTTGGGGACCTTAACTGGTGGTCTGGGCTGTTTCCCTCTCGACTACGGATCTTATCACCCGCAGTCTGACTCCCAAACATAAATCATCGGCATTCGGAGTTTGTCTGAATTCGGTAACCCGGGATGGGCCCCTAGTCCAAACAGTGCTCTACCTCCGAGATTCTTAAGTTTGAGGCTAGCCCTAAAGCTATTTCGGAGAGAACCAGCTATCTCCAGGTTCGATTGGAATTTCACCGCTACCCACACCTCATCCCCGCACTTTTCAACGTACGTGGGTTCGGGCCTCCAGTAAGTGTTACCTTACCTTCACCCTGGACATGGGTAGATCACCTGGTTTCGGGTCTACGACCCCATACTCATTCGCCCTATTCAGACTCGCTTTCGCTGCGGCTCCGCATTCACTGCTTAACCTTGCATGGAATCGTAACTCGCCGGTTCATTCTACAAAAGGCACGCCATCACCCATTAACGGGCTCTGACAACTTGTAGGCACATGGTTTCAGGATCTATTTCACTCCCCTTCCGGGGTGCTTTTCACCTTTCCCTCACGGTACTGGTTCACTATCGGTCACTAGGGAGTATTTAGCCTTGGGAGATGGTCCTCCCGGATTCCGACGGAATTTCACGTGTTCCGCCGTACTCAGGATACACTCTGGAGAGAATGGACTTTCGACTACGGGGCTTTTACCCGCTACGGCGGACCTTTCCAGGTCGCTTCGCCTAATCCATTCCTTTGTAACTCCGTATAGAGTGTCCTACAACCCCAGGAAGCAAGCTTCCTGGTTTGGGCTTTTCCCGTTTCGCTCGCCGCTACTCAGGGAATCGATGTTTCTTTCTCTTCCTCCGGATACTTAGATGTTTCAGTTCTCCGGGTCTGCCTCGTTTACGCTATGTATTCACGTAAACGTACTGTCCCATTATGGACAGTGGGTTTCCCCATTCGGAAATCTCCGGATCAAAGCTTACTTACAGCTCCCCGGAGCATATCGGTGTTAGTGCCGTCCTTCTTAGGCTCCTAGTGCCAAGGCATCCGCCATGCGCCCTTTCTAACTTAACCTTTTGGGTTCAATCCGCTTAA
>NZ_JAWLIQ010000063.1:0-1208 GCF_033485175.1 Sporosarcina sp. YIM B06819
AAAGTACGAGGCGTGCCATTCCTATTCCTAGATAAAACTCCCTTTTACAGCTTAAAGGTTAAAACTTAATGTTGATACGAACAACGCAGCTTCTAAAAAAGTTTACATCATTCGGTCCGAATTTTCAAATGAAATAGTTGGAAAGCCTGCTGGAACATGTTAGTCATTTACTATACCTGTAAGAAACCTCGAACCGCAGCCTGTTGTTTACATTCAGCTGTTCTTTGCGATTTATTCTAAAACAAAAGCTGCCCTGATTGGACTTGTTTCAGGGTAACTTTTTTTTTTTTGGCTAGCACTAGCCTTTAAAGTTTGTAATCAATACCGAAAATGCAATGGTTGTAGGTCCATTCTATGATTGCCTCATCATTATTCGTTTCATAGAATTCAGATAACAATCTATTCCATACTTCTAAATGAGATTCGTCGATATGAAGGATACCGTTGCCGTTTAGTAGCATGATGTAGTTGGTAGCAATTAAAGCCGTGCGTTTGTTGCCATCCCAGAAAATTTGTGTGCGCATGGCGTAGTACATATACTTCAATGCCCGGTAAGTCGTCGATGTGAGATCATTAGATAGAATGGTTTCGATGTGTTGCGCAACATCGGCTTCGACTGGAATGCTTGGTGTATAGTTGACGCCATGAATACCGACATCCCCATACCTTACAACTCCCCAATCCAACGATTCATTGTAGGAAACAAATGAATTAATCTTCTTGGCCACATTAAGCGTGAAAGATGCTTGCTCGTTTAAAATATATTGATAGGCATTTTTCAAGTTCAGGATGATTTGAACGTCGTCCATGCTAATCCCGCTGACGCTCATACCCTCTACGATTGTTTTGGTTTGAGGGAAAGTCGTATTTACTTTTTCTAATCGTGAGTTTGCGTGAATCAGTTCAACGAGGGACTTCTTCAATAAGAATTTTGCTTCTCGTTCACTTAAATTATACTTATTCTCCATGTATACAACTCCTAATTAATCTGATAGTTTCATCGTACGACAGTTTAGTCGATTTCGCTATATGGTGGTGTGAAAGTTGCTAACAAATCGCAAGAAATAGTATTAGTTACGAAGAATTTTAACCACAAAGCCCTTTTCACAACAAAAAACACCACCCTTTCCAGGATGATGTTCACTCAAAAACCTTATAGGTATCATGTTTAAAGTAAAAGCCGCCTTTGCCGTACGGTCTTAGAAAGT
>NZ_JAWLIQ010000064.1:0-1124 GCF_033485175.1 Sporosarcina sp. YIM B06819
AAAAAAATGGCGGTCCCGACCGGGATCGAACCGGCGATCTCCTGCGTGACAGGCAGGCATGTTAACCGCTACACCACGGGACCATTTGGTTGCGGGGACAGGATTTGAACCTGCGACCTTCGGGTTATGAGCCCGACGAGCTACCACTGCTCCACCCCGCGACAATAGGATTTTTTAGCGTGATTTCCGCTAAAACAATCTTCCTTACTATAAGTATTATGGTGGAGGATGACGGGCTCGAACCGCCGACCCCCTGCTTGTAAGGCAGGTGCTCTCCCAGCTGAGCTAATCCTCCTGGGTAAAAGTGCGATAAGCTTCGCATTACTGCGTCAACTTCATTCGCTTACTCAGTCACGTACTTAAGTACGCTCCTTCGTGCTCTCAATCGTTTCCTTGTTCTACTCGCTTCTCCCACTTTTACCGGGAGTGTTCTTTGCTTCATATTATTAATTTAAAATGGTGACCCCTACGGGATTCGAACCCGTGTTACCGCCGTGAAAGGGCGGTGTCTTAACCGCTTGACCAAGGGGCCATACTAGATAAGCTTAACTGGCGGAGAGCAAGGGATTTGAACCCTTGAGACAGCGTTAGCCGCCTACACGATTTCCAATCGTGCTCCTTCGGCCACTCGGACAGCTCTCCTAAATGGCTCCGCAGGTAGGACTCGAACCTACGACCGATCGGTTAACAGCCGATTGCTCTACCACTGAGCTACTGCGGAATAATAATACGAATCATACAGTAAGTATGTTCTTTGGGAATAACAGCCCAGCGATGTCCTACTCTTGCAGGGGGGAACCCCCAACTACCATCGGCGCTGAAGAGCTTAACTTCCGTGTTCGGGATGGGAACGGGTGTGACCTCTTCGCCATCATCACTAGACTGTTTTCACAAGACAATTATTATTATATCAAATCTTGCGGGTTATTGCAAGCGTTTTTTCAAAAATAATTATTTTTGTTCGCTCAAAACTGAATAAAACAGACATTAAGATTTTTTAGCGTATTTCAGCTAAAATAATCTTCCATTTTTCACAAATCAGGGCCAACCTGCCCTTTTTACTAGAAGGTTAAGTCCTCGTTCGATTAGTATCTGTCAGCTCCACACGTCGCCGCGCTTCCACC
>NZ_JAWLIQ010000065.1:0-1119 GCF_033485175.1 Sporosarcina sp. YIM B06819
TTGAACTGAACCCCAAATGGTAGACACTTTTAAAAAAGTGACCCATTTGGGGTTTTTTCTGTCTAAAAGCCTAGGTATACTAAAAATAACTATCCTGACAGGAGTGTTTTCAATGAGTAAAATAATTTTCAATGAACACCAACGTAGAATATTAGAAGTAAATCCTAATGTGAACTCAGTTTCAGATCGTTCTATCCAATACAATCCTGAATTCAAATTATTAGCTGTCAAAGAGAATCAGAGCGGTAAAGGTCCTTCTCAAATTTTTATTGAAAATGGATTTGACTTAGAAATGATTGGTACGAAGAAAGCTAAAGAATCACTTAGTCGTTGGAGAAGAACCTATAAGCTTCACGGTGAAGAGGGATTTTTTGAAGAGCGTCGTGGAAAAGGAAGTACTGGACGTCCATCAACTAAAGGATTATCTCCTGAGAAAAAACTTGAAAAGGCTGAAGCACGAATTAAATATCTTGAAGCTGAGATCGAGTTGTTAAAAAAGCTAGAGGAACTAGAGAGGCAGGCGAAGAAGTAATACTGACATCAGGTGAGAAATATCAGGTGATTAATGAAGTGATTCGTAAGTTTCAATTAAAGAGGTTCACAGCTCACCTGTGCAGAGTGGCAAAAGTACATCGAAGCGGTTACTATGCATGGCTAGAAAAATCGGAGAGTTATGCCATCCGCGAGGAAAACGACTATCAAGATTACCTGTTACTTAAATGTGTTTATGATGCATTCAAGGGAAAAATCGGCTATCGAGGCTTCTATATGGCGCTAGAGGAATTACTGGAGACCCCTATGAATCATAAGAAGATCCTTCGTTTAATGCGTAAATTTAACCTCTTTGCCAAAATACGAAGAAAAAATCCTTATAGAAATATAGCTCAGGCCACTCAAGAACACCGAACAGTGCCAAATCTCTTGGATCGACAATTCACTCAAGATGAACCTGGCAAAGTTTTCGTCACTGACATTACTTATCTCCAAATGAAAAATGGACAGACTGCTTATCTTTCCTGTGTAAAGGATGTAGCTAGCCGTGAAATAATCGCTTATGAACTTTCGCTAAGCTTAAGTATGGGAATTGTATATCGAACCTTGAGGAAGCTTAAGGAAGCA
>NZ_JAWLIQ010000066.1:0-1048 GCF_033485175.1 Sporosarcina sp. YIM B06819
TAAAAAATAAAAATGGAGTGAGTGCAATTTGGTTAGGATTGAATAATGGATACACGGCTATTCCCCCTTATTTATCAAACTTAACTGAAACACGTACACGCGGTTTTTCCTGAAGTTCAGCAGTTTTTACATCAAGCCACTCTGCCAACTCTTCGTTCGTCGGATAGGCACCGACTTTCACAACCTCATTATTCACAAGTATCAAAGGAAGGGCATCTGGGCCTTTTTCAAGAAGTACCTTATTGACTACTTCATTGTCTACAAATGCACCCGGATCATTCCCAAGATTATAGCGTGTAATATCAAATTTCTTTTGTTCTAGTGAATAAACAGCCGATGCGATACGCGTTAATTCTGGATCGACACTTGGTCCGCAGACGCCAGTTGAACAACACATTGCAGGATCAAATATTTCAACCTTTCTCATTGATAAACACCTCCTTTATCATCGTATAATTATACCCTTATATGTATATTATAAGGAAAGCCGTGATGTGAATCCACGGCCTATTTTACTTATTCACCGGTTGTAGCGAAACGTTCAATCCTTGCACCTATTTCATCGCGTACACGCCGGAAGAATGCCCATTTTTCTTCATCTGTTCCTTCTGCCTTAGCAGGATCATCAAAGCCCCAATGTTCACGTTTGATATGAGGTGGTGTTATCGGACACTTGTCAGCAGCATCTCCACAAAGCGTAACGATAAAATCTGCGTTATTTAAGATTTGCGAATCGATAATATCCGAAGTTTGATTTGAAATATCAACCCCAGCCTCATTCATAGCTTTAACGGCATTTGGATTTACTCCATGCGCTTCAATTCCTGCACTAAGAACTTGCCATTCATCACCAAGATATTTTTTGCCCCATCCTTCAGCCATTTGGCTACGGCATGAGTTACCCGTACATAAGAAATAAAGTGTTTTTTTCGACATAATAAAAATTCCCCTTTTTTGTGTTTTATTGGATGAATGACAACCATAAATACAGTCCAATTAATGTAATGAATAACGTTGGGACTGTTAAGAGTATCCCGATTTTAAAATA
>NZ_JAWLIQ010000067.1:0-900 GCF_033485175.1 Sporosarcina sp. YIM B06819
TCAATGAAAAGATGATTTTTCCTTTCATCATTGCCAGTGGTTTTATTGCAGATACGACTTCCCTACCGTTAGTCGTGAGTAACTTAGTTAATATTGTTTCGGCAGACTTTTTTGGTATAGGTTTTGTCGAATATGCATCTCGAATGATTGTCCCGAATGTATTTGCATTAGTAGCGAGTATTTTAGTGTTGCTGTTATTCTTCCGTAAAAGTATTCCTAAAGACTATAAAGTTTCAGACTTAAAACAACCGAAGGATGCTATCAAAGATATCAAGATGTTTCGACTCTCTTGGATGATTTTAAGCGTGTTACTCGTAGGGTATTTCTCTAGTGGCTTCACGGGATTGCCTGTCTCTATTATTGCTGGGCTTACGGCCATATTCTTTATGTTCATGGCACAAAGAAGTCCTGCTGTTCAAACGAAGCAAGTACTTAAAGGGGCACCTTGGGCCATCGTATTCTTCTCTGTTGGGATGTACGTTGTCGTCTATGGATTGCGTAATGTAGGTCTAACGGGTGTATTGGCAGATGTCATTCAAATGGCAGCCAATCAAGGACTCTTTGTAGCAACGATATCGATGGGCTTTATTGCGGCGATATTATCATCCCTCATGAATAATATGCCTACCGTCATGATTAACGCGTTGGCGATATCAGAAACGACGACAACAGGATCTATTCGCGAGGCTTTGGTTTATGCAAATATCATTGGGTCGGACTTAGGTCCGAAAATTACCCCAATCGGTTCCTTGGCTACTTTATTGTGGTTACATGTCCTTTCTCAAAAAGGTGTGAAAATCTCTTGGGGTAGCTATTTTAAAATCGGGATACTCTTAACAGTCCCAACGTTATTCATTACATTAATTGGACTGTATTTATGGTTGTCATTCATCCAATAAA
>NZ_JAWLIQ010000068.1:0-883 GCF_033485175.1 Sporosarcina sp. YIM B06819
AAAGTGTTGTCTAGTCCATCGGAAACGTTGCGAGGTAAGCTGGTTATGTTGTTAAGTCCTCAGAACGTTGCTTAGTTCGCAGATAGTGTTGTCTAGTTCATCGGAAACGTTGCGAGGTAGGCTGGTTACGTTGTTAAGTCCCTAGAACGTTGCTTAGTTCGGGGCAAGTGTTGTTAAGTTCAGCGAAAACGTTGCGAGGTAGGCTGTTTATATTGTTAAGTCCTCAGAACGTTGCTTAGTTCGCAGATAGTGTTGTCTAGTTCAGCGAAAACGTTGCGAGGTAAGCTGTTTATATTGTTAAGTCCCCAGAACGTTGCTTAGTTGGCAGAGAGTGTTGTCTAGTTCAGCGAAAACGTTGCAAGGTAAGCTGTATATGTTGTTAAGTCCCCAGAACGTTGCTTAGTTCGCAGATAGTGTTGTCTAGTTCAGCGAAAACGTTGCAAGGTAAGCTGTATATGTTGTTAAGTCCTCAGAACGTTGCTTAGTTCGCAGATAGTGTTGTCTAGTCCATCGGAAACGTTGCGAGGTAAGCTGTTTACGTTGTTAAGTCCTCAGAACGTTGCTTAGTTGGCAGATAGTGTTGTCTAGTTCAGCGAAAACGTTGCAAGGTAAGCTGTATATGTTGTTAAGTCCTGAGAACGTTGCTTAGTTGGCAGATAGTGTTGTCTAGTTCAGCGAAAACGTTGCGAGGTAAGCTGTATATGTTGTTAAGTCCTCAGAACGTTGCTTAGTTCGCAGATAGTGTTGTCTAGTTCATCGGAAACGTTGCGAGGTAAGCTGTTTATATTGTTAAGTCCTCAGAACGTTGCTTAGTTCGCTGAAAGTGTTGTCTAGTCCATCGGAAACGTTGCGAGGTAAGCTGGTTATGTTGTTAAGTCCTCAG
>NZ_JAWLIQ010000069.1:0-713 GCF_033485175.1 Sporosarcina sp. YIM B06819
AAAAAAATGGCGGTCCCGACCGGGATCGAACCGGCGATCTCCTGCGTGACAGGCAGGCATGTTAACCGCTACACCACGGGACCATTTGGTTGCGGGGGCAGGACTTGAACCTGCGACCTTCGGGTTATGAGCCCGACGAGCTACCACTGCTCCACCCCGCGATAATACTATTTATTACTTTATTGCTCTTTCAGTACGGTTCACCATTTAAGTAAAATGGAGGAGGTAGAGGGATTCGAACCCCCGCGCGGTTTAACCCGCCTGACGGTTTTCAAGACCGTTCCCTTCAGCCGAACTTGGGTATACCTCCGCATAAACATATAGTACTGGTGGACCTTGCAGGACTCGAACCTGCGACCGGACGGTTATGAGCCGTCTGCTCTAACCAACTGAGCTAAAGGTCCTTTAAGATGGCGGCAGAGGGGATCGAACCCCCGACCTTACGGGTATGAACCGTACGCTCTAGCCAGCTGAGCTACGCCGCCAGGATCTTTATACAAGTTGTTTTGGTGGAGCCTAGCGGGATCGAACCGCTGACCTCCTGCGTGCAAGGCAGGCGCTCTCCCAGCTGAGCTAAGGCCCCAAAAAATTATGGATATTGCTGTTATTCTAGCTAAAAGCTACTATAACTTAGTGGTCGGGAAGACAGGATTCGAACCTGCGACCCCTTGGTCCCAAACCAAGTGCTCTACCAAGCTGAGCTACTTCCCGAG
>NZ_JAWLIQ010000070.1:0-684 GCF_033485175.1 Sporosarcina sp. YIM B06819
CAAAAAGCGGGTCTATATTTTGTTTCTGTGTTATGTGAGGTTGAAGAAGTGAAAGAAGCACATGTGCCCGAGCATGACGGAATTGGCATTGATTTAGGAATTAACACTTTTGCAGTTTGTAGTCATCATGTTCAATTCGACAACATCAACAAAACTCGGCCAGTAATTAAATTGGAAAAAAGCTTAAAGCGACAACAGCGGAAACTGAGTCGCAGTTACGAACAGAATAAGAATCGAAAGAGAGGTGACTTCTGCGCTAAAAACAGGCAGAAACAACTCTTAGTTGTTCAAAAATTGCACGCTAGGCTAGCGAACATCCGACAGGATTACATTCGATATGTGGTGAGTGTGTTGGTGAAAACCAAACCAACGTATCTTACGATTGAAGATTTAAACCTCAAAGGCATGAAGAAAAATCGGTATTTATCTAGAGCCATTGCAAAGCAGAACTTTTCTGCTTTTCGGGAAATGCTGACGGATAAATGTCTCGAGAAAGGCATCGAGTTGCGACTAGTGGATAGATGGTATCCTTCCTCCAAGCTGTGTTCAACTTGTGGCGTCAAAAAAACCACACTTAGCCTTTCTGAACGGACATTTTCCTGCGATAATTGCGATACGGTTCTTGACCGGGATTTTAATGCCAGTTTAAATTTGAAATACGCAAAAGAATACACGATTATCACA
>NZ_JAWLIQ010000071.1:0-582 GCF_033485175.1 Sporosarcina sp. YIM B06819
TGAAATACTGCAATCCTCGGGTGTCATTTGACGGGAAGTACTGGTATTTGTCTGTTGGTATTGAGCAGGCGTTTAAAAAGGAAAAGTTAACAGATGAGATTGTCGGGATTGATTTGGGTATTACAACATTAGCCGTTTGTTCAAATGGCAACAAAGTTAAAAATATTAATAAAACAAATGAAGTTCGCAAGATTGAGAAACGTCTTCGTAGGTTGCAAAGAAGTGTTTCTCGTAAATATGAAATGAATAAGGAGGGAGACCGTTTCGCCAAAACGAGCAACTGTGTAAAAATCGAAAAGCAAATACGGCACCTACACAGACGATTAGCCAACATCCGCACCAATCACATTCACCAAGCAACAAACGCAATCGCGAAAACCAAGCCTTGCAAAGTTGTACTGGAAGATTTGAATGTGAAAGGGATGATGAAAAATCGCCACCTGTCCAAAGCGATTCAAAAGCAAAAGTTCAGCGAATTCTCCCGACAAATGAAATACAAATGCGAGAAGTATGGCGTTGAATTCATGAAAGTCGATCGTTTCTTTCCGTCTTCTAAAAAGTGCTCATCCTGTGATGAAATCA